>CAYQEW010000068.1:0-8567 GCA_964416605.1 uncultured Bacteriovoracaceae bacterium
CCTTTGCAAGCGAGAATAGTTCTTATTATCAAATGAAACAAGGCAGAGCAATGTTAAAAGGTCGATATAATAATGGAAAACTGATCGGACCAAATGGAATAATAATAGAACATTCAAAAAATAATGAATCATACAATACTTATTCAATACGTGATAATTTAAGTTTACACTGTGATGTTAATTATAATCAACGTGCTTCTCGCGCTATTTTTAACACTGACAATCAAATTTTTCGAGTGAATGAAGTTCCAAAAGCAAATTTATTAGAGAAATTATCATTAAATAAAAAATATATTATATCTGCAATTGAAATCAATATGGTTGTCACCTGTAATTACCCAGCATCAATTGATCAAATGCTTTATAATTTAGGAATTATCTCTCAAAAAATTGAAACCTTTGATCATTTTGATCTATACTCCAAGGCAAGAAAAATTTTCTTAGACGATGTTGAAGAGGAACTCAATTTAAATTTTGCCAGTTATTTAAAAGCTTATTACGAAATGAGAGAGGCTACAGCAGAAGAAGGAAATCGTTATTTTCTCAATACGGAGGATGATGTTGTTCAAAGTACTTGGTTCAATAAATTATCACCATCTCAAAAATCTTTAGTATGGGAAATTGAAATAAGTACAAAATACAAAACGAGGTCAGTATAGACCTCGCCCTTTACAAATGGCTCTTCTTCGTATCATTTCCATTTTCCCTCATTGTTTGAATGATTGCTCAATCATAGGCTTCGACAAACGCATATATACCACTCTAAAAAAATTACAGAGCGAATATTTAATTATTGGCAACAACAACGCGCTATCGTATTGTTCGAACGATTTCCACTGAGCTAATGAACAAAGGAAAATTATGAAAAAAATAACGTCACTACTTGCTCTCGTCCTGTCAGCAATGAGCTTTGCCAATACTAGTTCTCTCGTTTGTAAAAAAATTGAACTTGGCGACGGTGGAGATATTCACAACGGCTTTTGGACAGATTACGCGACTTACTGTGCAAACAGTGCTGCAGTTGGTAATAATATAGAATTGCGCGAAATAACCGTAGAGGTAACAAGAGAATATGATATTACTAGTACCCAAAAACAATCGCCAATTGCGATAAAAGCGACTAAAAAAAATGCGCAATATATCTGCCAAAAACTAACGAAAGGCACACTAAGTGATTACAGTGTCTCTAACACAAAAGATGGGGTTGATCTCGATGGTATCGTGACTGCTAAAATTGACGAAGTATTTAATAGCAACAATAACAGCCACAAAGAGTTCTCTCTTAACATTTTGAATTGCCATAAATAGAATTCTGAGTGATAAATTAAGAAATCTAGGCTCGTTCAAATGCTTATATCTGGCTGCCATATTGCCTTGAGGCGTTTTCATGAAAGAATGTGCCCAATTTTACAGACAGTTTATTGAAAGCCTACGACAAGGTAAGTGTTTAATTTTTCTTTGAATTTTTATTTTTTTTCTCTGCCCTATACAATGAGTCTATGAAAAAAATAAATTACACAATCGCTCTTTTAAGTTTATTTTTAAACTCTTCTCTTTGGGCAGCCGCTTCCGACAGCATACAGCTCAATCAAAATATTGATTTCACCTGCGAGATCCATTGGGATGCAGACCCAATTGCTAGCAACCTCGATATCACGACCTCTCAATCTCATTTATTTATTGGAAGACTTATTCTCAAAGCCAACGATCAAGTAAATTTAAACTATGATTTACCTACGGAAGAAAAACTCGTGCACAGTTCTGTTCCTTCAAATTTTTTTAGTTTTAATAGTCTTGATTATGAAAATAATGGCCCATCATCAGGAACAGTCAATTTTCCTATTTCCGGTGATTATCCATCTGGTATCCCTGGAGAAATTATTGATCTTTGGCAAGACCATTTTTTAAATTATACTGGTGTCCCTGCTCTTAGTCTCATCCAAGGAACCTACCAAGCAACTTGGTATGCTTCCTGTGGTCCCGTCATTTAATTCACAAGTGACTCCAGAGCTTCTTCTTCATCATCGGGAAGTTCTGGAAAGAAATCATTTTTAGAAATTTTTTCAATATAATTGATCGAGACTTGATAGAACTCAACAGGATCTTTGCTTTCTTTATTGGGCATTAAATAGGCTTTTACTTGAACAGGATTTGAAGCGTAATCAACGACTATTTTAAAATAGTATTCAGGGATCGCAATATTTTTTCCTTTAATCACGGGAAGAAAAGGTTGCAAGACGGGCCCAGTAATAACAACACAATCACAATTTCTCTTAAGTACCCAATTGCGCACATAATTTTCAAGTCTTCCCCAAATGCCTTGATTAAACTTGGGCACCTGAGGAGACATATTGCTCATGAAAAATGTCTCGCTCATCGACTGATCACTATATTTCATATCGCCCGCTGGAACAAGGTGACCGCGATCATAGCCGCTGCCGCTAAAATCATTTGCTTGCACTGGATCTATAGTTAAATGAGGGTCAGGGCGAAAATTATTTTTTCTTTGTGCGGGCCCACTAATAAGTTCTGGAGTGAGAACGTAATAAACCCATTCCGCTTGACGATAGTATTTATCGTAGGAAAGAGAATAAAAATTGTGATGAACGAGCTGCCCTGTTCTAGACTTAGGCATCAGATTGAGTGCAAAGACACTCACATAACAGAAAAAAAACATAATACTTATTATTTTTTTCACTATTCATCCTCCATGATGATATGAAAAATTTTAACGATTATTATAACGGTCTGTCACAAAATAGAGGCCGAGCAAAACAGTTCAATGTACAATAAAGCCATGAAAATATATTTAGTGGGTGGAGCTGTCAGAGATAAACTTCTTGGCATAGATTCTAAGGACCGTGATTATGTGGTGGTTGGTGCCAAAGAGGAAGAGCTTATTCATCTTGGCTATATCAAAGTGGGAAAAGACTTTCCCGTTTTTCTTCATCCACAAACTAAAGAAGAATATGCTCTTGCTCGCAAAGAAATTAAAACCGGATTAGGGCATAAGAGCTTTGCATTTATATTTGATGATACCGTGACTCTAGAAGAGGATCTCATCCGAAGAGATTTTACCATCAATGCCATGGCTCAAGATGAAGAGGGCAGGATCATTGATCTGTTTCATGGCCAAGAAGATTTAAAAAATAAAATACTTCGCCACGTATCAAACCATTTTAGTGAAGATCCTTTAAGGGTTCTTCGTGCGGCGCGCTTTCACGCAAATCTGGAATTTACTCTAGCCCCTGAAACAATTTCTTTGATAACCCAAATAAATAAATCCGGTGAAATGGAGTCGCTCTCCAAAGAGCGAATATGGCAAGAAATCGTCAAATCTCTACTTGCACCCAATCCCATGCTTTTCTGGAATTTTCTTTGTCAGTATCAAATTCTTTTTCCTGATCTTCAGTTTAATCCTCAAGAAATAGAGTGGAAAAAAATAACATCCTCAGAAGATCGCTGGGCAGTTATTTGCTATCTCCTACAATATAAATTCGATCTACCAATGCCTAATAGTTTTAAGCAAGCTGCTCAAAAATTTTCTTATTTTATGTCTTGCTATGATTCTATAGATCATTTTAGTGCTGAACAAATCTGGCAAATCCTCAACAAATTTAAATTCATGCATAATAAAAATAATATAACTTACCTTGTGTCTTTGGCAGAGCTTATCAAGCCCAATTTAAAAAGTTTTAAAATTTTTAAACAGCTCTCTTCTATAGAAAAACAAGAAAGCTTTGATCAAAATTATTATTTAAATCACATCAAAAGAATACTTTCCAAGGATTGATGATGGAATTTAATAGAAAAACTATCACTTAGTTTTACCCGTAGTTCAGGATTAATTTTTTTATTCGCATTACTCCAATCAAAATTTATTTGAGAATTTTTTTGCGCAAATTGCTCAAAAGAATCTTCAATAATGAATTCTGCATGCTCAAAACCATTTTCATAATAGCTGCCATTTTTAGGCTCTGGAACTTCTATTATAGATATTAAACGGTTTTTATACTCAATTGGTTTTGATAATTTAAAACTAGAAATGTTTCTCCCGCCCACAAGGTTTTCTCCTAGAAAGCTTCCAATGCCTTTAAAGAGGGAACAGTACTTTTTATAATCATCATTGGTTTTTGTTCTAAAACATAAATGATCTAGCGCAAAATTATTTAACTCCAATCTAATGAGACTAAAGATTTTGTCTAAAAAAATAAGAGCTGAATCATGTATCTCATTTTGAAATGTAACAAGATCAGAATAACTCACTGACAAAAGCTGATTTTCTTGAATAGCAAATAAATTCATATACTCATGGCACTGCGTATTTATTTTCTCAAGTCTCAAATCTCCCGTCTCATCGATAGCTTCAATCTCGACAAATTTTCCTAGGCCATCGACTTCATCTAAATGAAATTTTACATTATCAATAAAATAAATTTCTCTTTTTTTATCCACAAGGATATGCACCCCATAAGCACTGCTTAAAATATTTTGGATATCGTTTTGTGCGGGAAATTCTTCAAGCAAAATATCAGAAACCTTGGGCCCCTCTTGATCTGCTCTTTTATAAAAAATAAGAGAATTTTCAATATTACCGGAGCGCAACTTTAAACGCCCATTGGGACAATTAAAGTAAACATCTATCTGATGATCAAGTCCTTTGTAATCGGCTTTTTGAGAGTTCAAAATATTTCTGATTTTATCTTGATCCAAACATTTTGCTTTAATTTCTACATTTAATTTCTTACTCATTCTGACATCTCCTTGATCTTCGTTGACTATAAGCGTCCAGTATTGAACTATCAAGATACTTTCAAGGGAGGAAGCAATGAAATTCTTTTTACTCTGTTCACTTTTAGTTTTTATGAGCTGTGACATTATTGAAGGAACACTTCAAACAGTTGATAATCAACCTCTGGAAATCAAAGACTTTAAAGGCAATACAAAGTTTATTCATCCTGGACCCATCAGCGTCAGAATCAATGACAACGGCACTGTTGTCATTAATGATCAAAATAAAAAAGAAAAAATCAATCTTAATGTTCCCGATGATTTTAATTTTACTATCCTTGCTCATGAATCAGGTCAATCTTTTGATCTTGTTTCTAAGAAAAAATCTTTTGATTTAGGTGAAACATTTCGTGGCCATTATTTTAATCAATGTGACTGCCAAATGATTAAAGATCGTCGAGGAAATTACTACCAATACTGTTATGGCGAGTATCAATATGATATTTATACTATCAATACAAAAATTATTGTTGATATGCTTTTTCTAGTACCTAATACCAACACTCTCAAGGCAAGTATTAAATCAGAATCTGTTTATCATCAAGATACCACCCGCAATCAAACGATGTGCTTTAGAAGACGCTTTAACGACGACTATCGCTATCCCAATAATCCTAACTATTATCGCTAGGCAAATCCGCCCTCTCTATTAAAAAAACTTCATCTTTTATAGTATAAAAGAATGAAGTTTTTTTTAACTCTATTTTTTTTTCTTACTTGTTACTCATTATTTGCTATTGATATCCAGCATTTTAAATTCACGCCTTCTCTCACTTTTGAGAGCCTAGAAAGTGCTCACAACCGCAACCTTTTTACTAATGAACAAATTAAGTTTCTCGCCTGCGCCGTTTATACTCAAGTAGATGATCCTTTAGTCGCTCAAACACAAAATGAAAAAAGAAGAATATTTACGATAATTAATCACCTGCGCTCTATTCATGGATGTATTGGGGCACAGTTTTTTAACAATCATTTCGTAAGTCTTTCAACTTCCTATAGTGATGTGAATGATGTTGAGCTAGATAAAAACTCTTACGAATTTCAAGATATGTGGCTTAAATGGAAATGGACTCTTTTTGATCACGGCACATCTGCACTTGCTCTTATTCCTCATGTCACTATTCCTATTGGTAGTCAGGAATTTTATCTTTCTGATGGTAGTATTGGCTATGGAATTGATATTGCCTACGAAAGACTCTTATATGGCAAACTCGCGGCAGTCATTAATACAGGCTATCATCACGCCTCGAATGCACTCACAAGAGGAATTGATTATCGCAATAAATTTCAAACTGGCATTGGATTTAACTATCCCATCATGAAAGATTTTCGTTTGGGATTAGAATGGAAAAGAGATTGGAGTTTTCCATTGTCACAAGACCAAAACCCCAACGAACTCCATATTGTGGGACAATATAATCTAAAGCCAGCGACTCTTTTTGCTTCATTTGGAATTGGCGATATCAGCAAAATGGGAAGTGTTAACGGAACCTCCTATCGCGCTGTTATGGGGGTTAAAGTTAATTTTGGAAGCAATAAAAAAACACCTATCCTTGATCAAGCTCCTATTGAATATATTCCAACCAAAACTGAATGTTTAAAAAATGAGCCTCTCGCTCCTATTTATTTTAGTTTTAATTCATCTCAACTTTCTTCTACGGAGAAGGAAAAAATACAGTCTCATTTAAAAAAATTAAGCTCTGCTTTAACTATTACGATTGAAGGACATACTGATAAAAGAGGCTCTCGAAAATATAACCAAAAACTTTCTCGCCTGAGAGCGATTGCAGTACTTCGCTATATTAAAAAATTACATATAAACACAGACCAAGTTTATAAAATAAAAGGATATGGATTTGATAAACTGCAAATACGAAAAATTCATAATAGTAAACAACATCGTCTCAATCGTAGAGTAGAGTTAAAAAATATTGAAATAACTAACGAGTGCATGGAATAGCAATGAATAGAATTATATTTTTTTTACTTTTTTTTATTAGCTGCTCACAAAACTCTCATGTTGATATGGCTAATACCCCGATTGCTAAAATTGCAAGCATTCAAAGCAATGCAAATGGTCTTCCTATCAAATTTGGAAATCTTTCTGAATATAGTGATGATCCTAAAAACTCAGAAAGTAGGCAGCATGAATGGACAATTAATCTCAATAAAAACCTAGTAACTATTTTAGGATTTGAAAAAATATCAAATCCCTTTTCATTTCCAGGAATAAAGACCAATTCAACCTATCAATCGTTTGAAGTCATTGATTGGTCTCTCTTTCTTAATCATTTTGGCATAGCGCTTCTGAATGATGGTGATGAAATTTGCGTTAATTTAAGAGTTCTTAACGCTGCTGGCATTCAATCTGAGCAATCAAATGAAGTTTGTGGTAGCTACGATCTTATTCCTTCTGCTCCTGTTGCTTTCAACGATAGTATCAACACTATTTATCTTACTCCCGTCATTGCAGATGTTCTTATCAATGACACCGATCCTGACAATAACATTGACTCAAATTCAATAAGTATAACCGTAAACGCCAACACCCTGACTCAGGGCTCATGCACTGTTTCGGGAACCAGTCCCAATAAAATTCTTTTCACTCCCGTTGCTGGATTCTCCGGCTTAGCAACCTGCACTTATCAAATGTGTGATACCACTTCGCTCTGTTCTCCGGCAGTTCTCAGTGTTACTGTCGGGGCACCAAGATCACCGATCGCCAATGCTGACAGTGCTTCTGCGCTTTACTTAAGCTCTGTAACCGTTGATGTTCTCGCCAATGACTCTGATCCAGACAATGATATTAATATCAACTCAATTTCTATTACCACTAACGCCAATACTCTTACTCAAGGCTCATGCACGGTTTCGGGAACCAGTCCCAATAAAATTCTTTTCACCCCCGTCGCTGGATTCTCAGGCTTAGCAACCTGCACTTATCAAATGTGCGATGCCACTTCATTATGTGCTTCAGCCATACTCAGTATTACAATTGGAGCGCCTCACTCACCAGTAGCCAATAGCGATAGCGCTACATCTTCTTATAACACTTCTGTAACCGTCGACGTTCTTGCAAATGATACTGACTCCGACAACGATATTAATACCAACTCAATTTCAATTACCACTAACGCCAATACTCTTACTCAAGGCTCATGCACGGTTTCGGGAACCAGTCCCAATAAAATTCTTTTCACCCCCGTCGCTGGATTCTCAGGCTTAGCAACCTGCACTTATCAAATGTGTGATGCCACTTCATTGTGTGCTTCAGCCATACTCAGTATTACAATTTCTTCTGGAGCCTCTCCAACGCTTAGCGATGACAGTAAAAATGGCACCAATCAATCTGTATCAATTGCCGATGTTATCAGTAATGATTCTGATCCAGATTCAAATTTACCAAGCTATAATGATTTAAATCTTAGCTCTCTTGCCATCACGAGTAATGCCAATACAACAACAGAGGGAAGTTGCTCTGTGGTTGCTGGAAAAATAAATTTTACTCCAATTAGCTCTTTTATTGGCACTGCCACTTGTACCTATGAACTCTGCGATAAACAAACGCCTACCGCCAATTGCTCAAACGCTGATGTT
The DNA here is from genome assembly GCA_964416605.1 of uncultured Bacteriovoracaceae bacterium. Classification (GTDB taxonomy): domain Bacteria; phylum Bdellovibrionota; class Bacteriovoracia; order Bacteriovoracales; family Bacteriovoracaceae; genus CAYQEW01. Next base: position 8,389 of record CAYQEW010000068.1, read on the forward strand.
GATTTTGTTATTAGTGCAGTACCCTTTGCAGGCACATTTATTGGAACTTCAACAAATAATGTGGCAGACACTGGTGGCTTCACGGCTACAGGAATGAACACTCATTTAACAGCCTCTGGCACAAGTAGTTATGAAAATATGAATGGATTTACTGTTGGAACAGGATTAGCAAGCGTCTC
>CAYQEW010000069.1:0-7041 GCA_964416605.1 uncultured Bacteriovoracaceae bacterium
CTTAAGGAAATGGAAGCCCATATCAAAATGACAAAAGAGGAAAAAGAAACTCTTATCTCAAGTCTAATTATCGCAAAAAATCTTGCTCCTTACTTATAAATACCAATTACGTAAAACAATGGGATACGAGGAAAACAAAACGAAATGCCGAGGCGTGCTCAATGCACGTCGCAGGCGGCTTCGTTGAGGTTTGACAACGTAGACCGTTATTTTACGTAATTGGTATAGGGAGCAACATTGATCACAAAGCGATGATAAATATCTTCTGCTTCTTCTAATATCAGTTCTGACAAAAGAATATTCTCTTTATGTTGCTCAATCGTTTGAATAAAAAATTCCAAAGACAATTGCTCAAAATAAAAATGAGAGGTTTCTATATGACTGATATGCCATCTCTCGGGGGCCACTCCTCCAAGGTCTTTTTCATAGGGTAAATAAAAACCATATTGAGGCAAAATATTTTCCAAAAAATCATGCATGGGAGCGCACGCTCCGTCGCCTTCCACTTCGGAGGGTGTTAATTGCACAAGAGACCTGCTCATTGTATTTGCGTCAAAGATATCGAGATCAGAACCCCAGTGATGGCGAGAAAATCCAGGAATAGCACTCCATCTCATGATGGCATAAAGAATTTCTTTGGGAGACAATTCATTGTAAAAAAGAGGATTGCCCAGTGAATCTAAAAGGGCTCTTTCTCCACGTGCTTTCTTATTCCAAATTGAGCACTGAGCCTCAAAACTGCGAAAAGAACTATAAATGGATAGATTAAAATTGTTTTCCAAAGCGCAGGCTTGAAGATTTTTAAAATCAAGCAAAGCTTTTCTATCTAAAAAAAAATCGGAGTCTGAATCTTTTACCAGATGAGAAAAATCAATTCCTAATATCTTATTTTGCAAATAAGCGCCCCTGAGCAGATTTTTGATATCTTAAACTAAGTATATCAAAGAGTGAAGCTCCACTCGGTGCCGCAATATCAGCTTTATCATAGGCATAGTTTTGATCCATCATGGAAAGTACTTCTGTATCGTTCAACGCTTGATTCCCGCCTGGCAAAGAGAAATCAAAGGGATCATCTTTTCCTGCAACTTTTCCCGCGCCACTAAATCCTTGATATTTACTTTTCTTATCTTGCGCATAAAGAGAATCCATCTCTTTTTTGGCGCTATCAGGTAGGACACCAGAAAGAGCTTGAGCCACCGGATTAACGGCATCATAGCTCTGAGAGCCTGTACCACCTGCTTTTTGTTGCTCAGATTTCATATAATAGTCTTCCATCTTTTTTATCTGATTTCCAAGGTCTTTATACTGAGGAGCATCTAAGATTTTATCTTTTAATTTACTTAAGCGAGCTGCTCCATTCATATATGTGCCTGCATTAAAATTCCCAGACCCCGTATTGCCTTTAAAAATATCATTTGCTCCACCAACCATTTGACCCACGAGGCTGCTGAGGCCTCCAATATTATTAGCTCCCGTCGATATTTTCATACAACTGCCACTTTTTTTGCAATAACAAGAGGGATCATAAATATAACTTTGAGTCATACACCCCGCTGAATTATTTGTACTCGCAACCTGCCCCAAACTATAGTTTCTTCCCTTGGGAGCAAGTTTTCCATTGCCCAAATAAGCACTACAGACACCTTTAGGATCGCGAGATTGATTCGGTGTACCGTCCGCAGTCATACAATAACATCCAAGCTTGGATTTATTTTCATAATCTTGGGTAGCACAAACCAAGCCTCCGGCAACGGGATCAAGAGCCTCTTTAAGTTCTTTTATTTTGGCAATGCGAGCCTTAATTTTTTTTACCTCAACCGCAGCAAGTCCGGTAACTGTAGCCCCTAATGCGGCAAGAGCGTAACCAAAGGCTGCTCGCGTAGCGGATTTTTTAAAAGCTTTGCGAACCTCATTATTTTCAGCATTAATTTTTTCCTGTGATTTAGGATCAGGTTTATTCATGTTTATAAAAATATTAATATTCGTTACATCTGTGGGTAAAGGAGTGACTTGCTTAGGATCCATAGTTATTTGAGGAGGCGCATCATTTAATACAGGCTTTGGAATATTACTCTCTGGCATAGTCCAATTCGAGCTTGGTGTCGTGCCAGTTAATTCTTGTTGTGAGTATACAAAAAAATGACAACAAAACAGAAACACAATTAATATTTTCATATTCCTATTATCGGCTTTTTTAACCAAGAAATTGATTTTAAGAAAAAATGAGTAGAATGATCGTTTTTATAGCCTCAAAAAATAGGCAACCAATCACGCAAAACAACGTAGACCGTTGTTTTACGTGATTGGTATTATCTTGATTTCTTTGGTTTTCATGCTCTTTACTCCTTTCGGAAGTGTCGCAATAATCATCTCCTCCAAACTATTGAGAATATTTTCTTTTAAATAGCTGCGAGAATGAACCAACGAAATTTCCCGCGCTGGCGCTTTGGGGACAATTTCTTTAATCTGTTTTTTTTCTTCGCTGGAAAGATCATTCACCATGAGTTCAGGAAGAAGCGTGTAGCCACCATGTTTTAAGACCAAATTTTTTAGGGTTTCTAGGTTACCACTGGCAAATTCAACCTGAGATCCTTTTTCTCTTTTAAGACGGCACACTCGCATCACTTGATCGCGCAAACAATGCCCCTCGGAGAGCAACCAAAGCCCTTTTGAGTCGAGGGCATCTTCATTAATCGTAATCTTCGAAAAATAAGGTGAGTCTTTTGCCGTAAAAAGAAAAAACGACTCATAATAGAGAACTCGTTCAATGAGTTGATTATTCTTTAAAGGTGTGGCTAAAATCCCAGCATCAATTTCATCGGTTTCTAATTTTTTTATAATATCCGAAGTGGTGAGTTCTTCAATAATAAGCTCCACATGAGGAAACGTTTGGGTAAATTTTTTAAGAAACAAAGGAATAAGATAAGGTGAAATAGTAGGAATAACTGCTAAGCGAAAAGATCCCGCCACTTCATCTTTGTTATTTTTGGTGACTTCGTAAATTTTTTTATACTCTTTAATAATAATCCGAGCTTGCTCAATAATAATTCTCCCAATATCCGTTGTTATTATGGGACTTTTGGAGCGATCAAAAATAATTACTTTTAAATCTTCTTCCATTTTTTGAATTTGCATACTCAGAGTTGGTTGAGAGACATTACAGGACTTGGCGGCTTTACCAAAATGTTTAAATTTTTCTACAGCCAAAACATATTCTAATTGAGTAATCGTCATAGAAGCTCTTTTTTAAAATGATCTAAAAGGTTTTTTAAGAAGATCAGAGAACTGGCACACTCCCTGAATCTTTTTTTCATTCGCGGTATAAATAAGAAAATCATCTTCAACAAATTCGGATAAAATTTGCAAACACAGTCCACAGGGCCCGATCGCAGGATCCGTGTCGGTGACAACCACAATAAATTCCAGAGGTGATTTGCCTTGAGCTGCAACCATGGACGCTATGGCATTGCGTTCTGCACACACCGTCCCTCCAAAACTGGCATTCTCAACATTACAACCAGTAAAGTACTGTGAGGTTTCTTTAAGCTTTAAAGCTGAGCCTACATGAAATTTTGAATAAGGTGCATAAGCAAATTGCTTTACTTTTTTCGCGAGCTCGTAGGCGTGTAAAACATCATCACTTAAAATCATTGATTCATCCTTTTGAGTTTTTGGGCTGTTCCAGTCAAAAAAAGCTCATCATTAAACATCGCCCACTTTCCCGCAATCATAGTGCCCTTTACTTTACCTTTAAATAATTGATTGTGAAAAGGTGTCCAAGCACATTTTGATTTCTGCGTCGAATCCAAAATAAGCGTCTCCCCTTTTAAATCGAGAAGAGTTAAATCGGCATCAAAGCCCTCTTCGATTTTTCCTTTATTCGCTATTTGATAAATAAGAACCGGATTTTCGACTAACACCTTCACCAAATACTCAAAACTTATTTTTTGCTCTATCGCGAAGTGAAGAAGAACCGAAACCATCGTTTGCACTCCTGGCATACCAGAAGGAGAATGCGGATAAGCTTTCATTTTTTCTTCCAAAGTATGAGGGGCGTGATCCGAACCAAAAACATCTATTTGATTTTTAATAAAAGCATTCCACAAAGCCTGTCGATGCTTTTCCTCTCGTATCGGTGGGTTCATTTGTACTTTGGTGCCAAGCTGATCATAGGCGCTTGGCGCAGAGAAAAAAAGATGTTGAGGAGTGACTTCAAAAGTAGCGATATCTTTATTTTGGAGAAGCAGCTCAATTTCTTCCTGTGTTGTGATATGAAGGATATGAATTTTCTTTCCCGCTTGTCTTGCCAAGCGAAGAAGTATCTTGGTTGAAGACAATGCCGACTCCGAGCTTCGCCACTGATAGTGAGCATGAACACTCTTTGCCTCATCTCTAATCACTTTATTTTGCTGTAAAATATTTTCGTCTTCACTGTGAATGGCAATGGGGAGCTTGCACTTTGTGAAAATTTCTAAAATTTTTTCTTCATCATTGAGAAGTAAACTGCCCGTTGAGCTTCCAAAAAATATTTTGATTCCACAGCATCCTTCTAAAGTGTGGGCCTTTATCAGTTCCTCAATATTTTCCGCAGTCCCTCCCATAAAAAAAGCATAGTGCACATAACTTAAGTTCTGAGCAATCTCACATTTCAAATCGATTGCAACACCTGCCGTAGTTGGCGGCTGAGTATTAGGCATTTCCAAAAAAGCTGTTATGCCACCCATCGCTGCTGCGGCACTTCCAGTATGAATTGTTTCTTTATGAGTTAAACCAGGTTCTCTAAAATGAACTTGAGTATCGATAAATCCAGGAAAAAGAGTGAGACCATTTAAATCTTGTTTTTGAATGAATGTATCTTCATTTTGGGCAAAAAATATTTTACCTTCTTTGATACCAATATTTTTTAAAACAAATTTTCCATTCTGATAGATGTGAGCGTTTTCAAGCAAAAGATCAAAACATCTACTCATTCTTACCACGCCAAATAGGAAAGAGTATTTTGACCACACAGCCTTTTCCTAGCTCCGTTGTCACAAGAATATCTCCCCCATGTTTTAAAATAATATGCTTCACAATCGCAAGGCCGATTCCTGTCCCTTTCATTTGAGAATTGAGTGCATTTTGACTGCGAAAAAAGCGATGCAAAACTCTTTCTTGATCGGCAGGATCAAAACCAATACCATCATCGCGAAACTCGACGATTGCCTTACCTTTTTCGATATAAGATTTAATCATTAAATTTAAAGAGTCACTTGAATACTTAAAAGAATTGCTGACAACATTAGCAAAAGCCAGTTTAAGTAATTCCTTATCCCCTTTTATTGCAGGTAAACTAAAATCCGTGACGAGAGAAAATTTTTTGTCGATATATCTCGCTTTTTTATCACTGATGATCTGCTCAAAAAAAGAAGGTAAGTTAATTAATTCATCTTTTAATTTGTCTTCCGTTTCAATCTGCGCAAGTCTGGTTAAATCGTCGATAAGACGAGTCATTCTTTTGGTATTTACCAGAATTGTTTCTAATTTTTCAACAACATCACTTGGTAAACTTTCTTTTGCCTGTATTAATTGAGCATATCCTTGAATGGATGTGATCGGCGATCTCAGTTCATGTGAGACATTAGAAATAAAACTATCTCTCATTCTTAAAATTTCTTCTTCATAAGTGACATTGGCAAAAAGACAAATAACACCCTTATATTTCTCATTCACTAAAATAGGAGAAAGTTTAATTCTAAAATCGTTTGGCTTTCCATTAATAGCAATTTTAATATCGCGTATCTTTTTGGGAATTTTATTAATTTTAACAAAGTCGAGTTCATTTTGAATCGAGAGATCAAGCTTACCCAAAAACTCTTGACCGATCTCAACCTCGCCAAAAAGCAGATTTAAATTTTTATTAAAAAAAAGAACGAATCCATTTTCATCGAGAGCAACAATTGGATCAGAGATTGTATTAAGAAGAGAATTTAATTTTAGATACTCATTTTTAAGAAGAAAAAATTTATCCTGAACTCCTCCTCCATAACTTTTAATGGTGCGTTCAAAATTATTCCATTCCTGAGAATGAAACAAATCAACATCTTCGCCATAGATTTTTTTCTTGCCCTGAGTCTTTCTTGAATAAAAATAAAAAACGAGTCCCCATAGGATAGAGACAACAAACAAACTGAGTGAATAAAAATTATAACTTATCATGGGTAATACGATACCCCATTCCACGCACCGCTTCAATACTATTGCCATAAGGATGAATCTTTTTGCGCAAACTCACGACATGAGTATCAATTGTTCGCGTGGAAACATAAACATTATCCCCTAAAGCATTTTTAATGAGATAATCTCTCGATAAAACCTTGTCTCGATTTAAAATAAGTTCTTTTAAAATAAGATACTCGGTTTTCGTTAAATTAATTTCCTTATGACTTAAAAAAACTTTGGCACTTGTAAGATCCATCATTAGAGCTCCTAGAGTCATAACCTCTTCGGAAATAACCTGAGCGCGTTTGGCCAAAGCATTCACCCTTGCCATCAACTCAGAAAGATCAAAAGGCTTTGTGAGATAATCATCGACTCCTCGCTCAAAGCCTTCGACAATACTTTTTTTTGATGAAAGAGCTGTGACCATCATAATGGGAGTTGATTTAAATAAAGAATGACTGCGCAAAAACTGACAAAGATAGTCTCCAGAAAAATAAGGCAGTGTGCGATCTAGAATAAAAAGAACAATATCTTTATTTTGCTTAATTTGTTCAATGAAAAAAATAAAATCACGGCCACTTGCAAAAAGTTCAACGCTGTATTTTTCTGCTATTTTTAATTTAAGTAATTGTGCAATATCTGGATCATCTTCAACAATAATTACTTTCTTCATATTTTATTTAAAAAAAGCACTACAATGCCTTTGCTTTAAATTTTCAAAATCTTGAACAACTTTTTCCTTAGCGCTTTGATGAAAGGTTTTTACATTATTATCTTCAGCTCCAAAACGTAAACCTAACGTTGTGATACCTGAATTTTTAAAAGCGAGATGGAGATTAT
>CAYQEW010000069.1:7051-8542 GCA_964416605.1 uncultured Bacteriovoracaceae bacterium
TCTTTTTTTTAATAAAAATTTAAATCTGCTTTTTGGCGAGGTTGAGATTATTAATATTCTTAATTTGATCATCAACTAAGATAATAAGTTTAAAATCACGCTTCTCTTTTTTGAGAAGATATTTTAAAAACTTTCCCTTATCCTCTCCATTAATAAGAGCGACTCCTTTATGAAAAGAAATACGTCTTTTAAAATCAAGAATCGTTGGATCCATTTCGTTGATAACTATTTTAAAGGGATTATTGGGGGAAACTAAACCATTTCGCTCAAGCTCTCTAAATGTCCCCAGTGCTTGCTCAGGCCCTCTGGCAGTTAAAAAAAGAGAAGCTATATTATTTTGTTTTAAAGTACCTAGATAATTGGGAATCCCCTTATCCGTTAAGCGCATCGTGGCGAGCTCATCATTAGTCGCAACAAAATAAGCCTGCAACAGTCCTTCAAAATCGTCTGCGACTCTCATCGGATCAGATGTCCCAAGAAGACTCATTTGCCAGCGGAACCATTGATCTGATCCCAGAGGATGATCATGAGCTAAAAGAGTGTTATCAATATCGTGAACGACTAGAATTTCACTCAGATCATATCCTTTAAATTTCTCACGCAAATAAACAAGAGTATTTTCATGGAATGATTTTGTCTCAAAAGTTTCCTGAGCGAATAATAATGAAGAAAAAAGAAACAATAAAATAAGCGTTTTCATAAAATCTAAATAACATAATCCCTAAACAAAGAAAAAGAAGAATGCAAAAGACAGGAATATTTTACAGAGTAGATAATATCCCTTATAAAAGCGATGAAGGAATCTCTATGATGCTTAGAAAATACCACCGTTTCATTGCTCTCATCTTTTTTGTTCCATTGTTCATTATTGCAACAACAGGCATTCTCTTGCAATTGAGATCAAACTGGGAATGGATTCAGCCGAAAACGATAAGCACTGTATTTATACCAGAATCTCCTCTCCTCTCTTATGAAAATATTGTGAATATCGTTGAATCCAAAGAGAAAATAGAACAAATTATCTATCGCCCTGAAAAAAAATAATATCTCGATAAGACTTAAAGATGGAGTAGAGATACAAATGAATGCCCAGACAGGTGAAATTCTTAAAAAAGCGAAGAGGCGAACAAGTTTTATCATGGAGCTTCATGAAGGTTCTATTGGAAAAAGTTTTCTTTTGCGCTATGGTGTTTTTTTAATGAGTGCATTTGGGCTTATTTTTCTCATTATTTCAGGATTAATCATTTTTCCTCGAAAAAAATATAGAGATCGAACGATTTAACAATCAAAAATGATTAGCAAAATTTTATTATCTAGTTTTTTTATTTTAGGTGTTCTCATTCTTTCTTATGTAAGAAGACTCAATCTTCATAAAGATATTGCGCTATCTGCCTTGAGAGTCGTTTGTCAGTTAACCTTTCTTGGTTATATTTTAACATGGATCTTTAAAACATCTCATGGTGCAATAACTCTTGTCGCTATTATTTTTAT
>CAYQEW010000070.1:0-8505 GCA_964416605.1 uncultured Bacteriovoracaceae bacterium
GAATTTTCTTTTTAAAAATAGAGGTCAAATCATCAATCGCTTCAAATTTAAAAGGATCACTCACCGCAACAGTTAAGGAATCAGCGGTTTCATAAAGAGGGAGAATCTCATGGCTCTTAGCGTAGTTGATACTGATTTCATGAGCGAGTTGCGGGTTTATCTCACCAATTTTAAGTTCTGAAAGATAGGGAATGTGCATTTGATGACAAATCACGCGGTTGATATCTTGGTTATTGATATAACCAAGATCAATAAGGATTTTCCCTAGAAGTCCGCCATCTTTTTTTTGCATATCGAGCGCTTCTTGTAGTTGCGCTGCAGTTAAAGAAGTCGATTCGAGGAGAAGTTCTCCAATCTTTTTAGGGGGAATACCTGCCGTTGCTTGAATCATTATTCTTTTAGCTCCTCAATTATCTTAGTATAGTCGATTTCTTTTTTAGGCGCCTCATCATTTTTACTCACATCATAAAGAGGAGCCATTTTTTGGCGCGCTAGTTTTTCTTTAAGTGCGTCGGTTTTTTCTTTAAGAGGAATCGGATCACCTTTTTTCACTACTGATTTTAGCACTTCTTCACGTTCTTCAATCGCTTTAGTCGCGAGGTTTGCAGCGGTAGAGGCATAAGGCGAAACAATTGTTGGAGTGATAAAGAAAAGGATATTTCTTTTCTCAATATTATTATTTTTGCTTTTAAAGAGCCAACCAAGGATCGGTATATCTCCCAGAATAGGAACTTTTGTCACACTTGAAGAATCTTTATCGCGAAGCAGTCCTCCCATAACAATAGTATCTTGATCGCGCACGATCACGGTTGTATTGATAAGGCGTTTATCAATCGCGGCAGCCCCAGTAGTACTTTGTCCAGAAGGTAGGGTCGCAATATCTGCAACTTGTGAGTCAATTTCCATCTTAATCATGTGACTCTCTTTGTTGATTTGTGGCTTAATTTTAAATTTGAGAGGGATTTCTTGAAAAGCCGCACCAGCAGTCGTTCCTCCAGTTTGAGTTGTCGTCGTTTGAGCATAAGGAACACTAAAGCTCGCCTCAAAAGTTCCTTCGCCATTATCGAGTACCATGAGTTTTGGAGTAGCGAGAACGTTGTTTTCTGTATCAGAAGCCAGTGCTTTTAAAAGAACATTGATTGGACTTGTTTTGATAGTTCCTCCGCTTCCATTGGGAATATCAATGGTCGAGCCAATTCCAAAAGAGGCAAAAAGTCCACTCATCGCTTGAGGAACTCCGGAAATAAGCGTCGTTAAAAAGTCTTTTGTCACGTTCGATCCAATTCTTCCTGAGTTTGATTTAGCAGTTGCTCCAACCCATTGAAAGCCTGCTTCTCGGTTTTTAGAATAACTGGTATCAATAACCATTCCCTCAACTAAAACTTGATCTTTCGGAATATCAAGTTGATCAAGAACGGTTTTAACGGTCAACCAATCCGTTGCAGAAGCTGTGACCACGAGAGCGTTATTATTTTTATCCGAGGTAATTTTTACTTCTTCATTGAAAACATTAGAGCTTTCATTGCCTTCACCTAGCCTGGAAAAACGAGAGGCTCTTTCTCCTGTTGCACCACCTGACTTAGAGGATTCCAAGATAGTTTGCAGGGTTTTAGAAAGTTCTTCAGAGTTGCCATGTTTTAAATAATAAACATGAATTCGCCCCGTCCCGCTTGCTGGCACATCGACATCAAGAGTTTTGACAAGAGTATTGAGTTGTTCAGCACCTGCGGCAGTGGCAAGAGCAATGATTGAATTTGTTCTGGGTTCAGCAATAATTTTGGTAATGCCACTGCCCGTTGGCGAAGAGCTTGAACTCAGTTGAGAAAAACGAGAGACTCTTCCAGAGTTAGCATTTTTATTTCGTGAATCACTTTGAATAATTTCTTCTAGCAGCTTTGCCAGATCAGAAGCAGAAGTATTTTTTACTTTAATAATATGCATGGATTCTTTGTAGCCAGGTACATCGAGGAAATCGATGATTTTGACGAGGTTTTCAACATTGCTCGCAACGTCGGCAATAAGGATGGAGTTGGTTTCAGAAAGAGGAGTGATCTGTCCATTCGTTCCCTTAAAGCGTCCAAATGATTTGGCAATTTCTGCGGCATCCGTATGCTTAAGCTTGATAATTTTCATGACAAAACGATCGCCCTTGGGAGTGTAATCGCCCATATAGATAGGAGAAGCGATATTTTTAACTTTTGAGAGTTCAACAATTCGGTAAAAAGATCCCGCATTGATAATAGTATATCCATTCATATTGAGAGCGGATAGATAAGCTTGCCATGCGTCTCCTACTGTAATAGGAGTAGGGGCTGAGATTGAAACTTTTCCTTTAAGTTCTCCACTGTATAGAAGATTAAGTCCCGTGAGCTTTTGAATATGTTTTGTGACTTCCATTAAGCTGGCATTGGGAAAATCAAAACTCTCAATCACTTCTGGGCCGTAACCTGTTTCAGGATTGAGATGAACGTATTTTTTAGAATCAGCCGTCGGTGTAGAACTTTCTTTACTTGTTCTTGTTCCAAAAGTTGGATCAGTAGAAGTCTCACTTGACCCTGGAGAAGAGGTACTTGGAGCTGGAACAGCTGAACCATCGTCCATAACGGGAGGAGAGTAGTCTTCGGAAGAATACTCATCATCCATTTGTGCGAGCTTTCTGGTTTTTTTATTTATCTTAAGAGGAGAGAGGTTATACTTACCTTTTGATTTAAAAGCTTCAAACTGAGCATTGGCAAAGAGTGAAGAAAGAAGAAAAAAGAAAATAAACATTTTTTTCATAATAATCCTAATCTTTAAAATCGTAGGTAAAGGTTTCGTCTGCGCCATTTCTATTTATATTTAAATTAAATTTTACGAGATTGGTTTTGAGCTTTCCAAAAAGATTCATGACTTGATTGACATTTACTATTGGTCTGCCATTAATTTTACAGATACTATCATTATTAATAATGCCAAGATGTGAGTAGATACTTCCCGCATCAATTTCAACAATTCTAAAACAACGAGAGCCATCTGGATTTTGGTTCTCAATCGCACGAGCTTGAGTGAGGATTTCATTCATATTATTAATTTTAGCCAGGATGACTGATTTTTTCAGAATAAATTTGTTCCCTTTGCGATCAATTCCTTCGACTAAAGAATAATCAACCATGGGAGTCGCATTAGGGTTTAAAACAAGATCTTTCCCGCCTTGATTTTCATTATTTTGAATTGTTTCACACTCGCCATTTTGTAAATTTCGCACCACTAAAGACATCCGGGAAATTTGAAAAATTTTTACCATTCCCTCTATCACATCTTCCGTTCGCGATTCAAAATAATTACTTTCGCCTCTGACATTGAGGGTGGCGACTGATTTTGATTTATCTTTAAGTACCGTCGTATTGACGATGCTAATCGGAAGACTTGAAGCAGCTCCTTCAAAACAAGGAATACTTAAATCAATCACTTTTTGTTCTTTCTGACCTGCTAAATCTTCTCTGGCTTTAAAAATATCATAAAGTAAAATTTTATTATAATTGGTATTTGGCTGAATAACAGGAGTATTCACGGCAATATTTTGAGGGGTTTTGTTTTTGATAGGGATAGATTTTTTTATGTAAAATCCTACGATATTTCCAATAATAAAAAGAATAAGCATGAAGAAGAAAACCGCAAATACCTTATGAAAGAAAGGGCGGTATTCATTGGACAAGAGAGTTGCGGGAAGTTCGGAAAACGTAAGTTCGTGACGAGGCTCTGCCTCATCGCGCTTGGAAATTTCCTTCTTGGAAAATATGTTTTTCATTTTATCCGTAAAATTACTCACCTAATTATTGTCATTTAATTGAATTAAATAAGCAAGTATTGCGTGACGATGGTGGATCATCCTTGTCGGCTATTATTTTTTGTTAAAATGATATTTTTTCGTTAGTATTGCAAAAAACTCAAAAAGGATTTCTATGTCAACTCATCCATCTATTGCAACGGCACTATTCTATGGGAAAGTCGATGATTCGATGATTTTTCCTTATCCTCATTTTACGAATGATCAAAAACAAATGGCCACAACGATGATTGATGCAGTTAACAAGTTTGCTCATGATCAAATTGATTCTCGTAAATTTGATATGGAAGCTAAAATTCCTTTGGAGGTTATCCATGGTTTAGCGGAACTTGGACTTTGTGGACTAGCAGTTCCGGAAGAACTTGGAGGGTTGGGGTTAGACTATTCCCTTTATTCGCGAGTTTTTGCAGAGGTTGCTTCTCATGATGGTTCAATTGCCACAATGCTGGGAGCCCACCAATCCATCGGCTATCGCGCTCTTCTCAATGAAGGAAGTGCCGAGCAGAAAGCTAAATGGCTTCCGCTTCTGGCGAGCGGAGAAAAAATGGCGGCATTTTGTTTGACTGAGCCAGGATCTGGATCAGATGCTTACTCAATTAAAACGAAAGCGGTAAAAAATAGTGATGGGACTTACACAATCACTGGGCAAAAACTTTGGATTACCAATGCACAATTAGCTGAGTTTTATTCAGTGTTCTGTAAAACCGATCACGTGGTTAATGGTGAGGCAAAAGAAAAAATCACTTGTTTTATTGTTGAGAAAGATAGAGCAGGTATTAGCTTTGGCGAAAAAGAAGATAAAATGGGTATTCGCGCCAGTGAAACACGTGCGGTCTATTTTGATAAAGTGGTTGTTCCAGCGGAAAATATTATTGGTGAAGAGGGAATGGGCTTTAAGATTGCCATGAATGTTCTCAATACTGGAAGACTTTCACTCGGATCTGGTTCGGTGGGAGGTATGAAATCGATGCTTAAACAAGCTACCTTTCATGCTAAAAATCGCAAACAATTTGGAGATGCCATTATTAATTATGGACTCATTCAAGAGAAAATTGCGCATATGGCAGCAAGTATTTATGCCTCAGAATCGATGGTTTATATGACCACCGGAAAGATGGTTCAGGGAATGGAAGATTACGCTATCGAGTCAGCAATGTGCAAAGTGTATTGTTCTGAAAATCTTTGGGCTACCGTTGATCAAGCTCTGCAAATTGCCGCGGGCAATGGTTATATGAAAGAATACCCTTATGAAAGAGCGATGCGTGATTCACGTATCAATCTTATTTTTGAAGGAACAAATGAGATTTTACGTATTTTTATTGCTCTTATGGGAATTAGAGGTCCTTCAGAATCTTTAAAAGAACTGGGAAAAATTTCGGATGTTTCCAAAGCGATTCAAGACCCGATTAAATCGTTAGGACTCATTACCGAGTTTGCCAAAAATCGTATTTCTAAAATGATCTCTTCTCGTGTATTGACAGGTGCTCATAAAGATTTAGAAGAGTACGCCAATGCTTACTCGGAAATGCTCAATGAGTTCTCAATAAAAGTTGAAAATATTTTGATGAAACTGGGTAAAAAAATTATTGGCAATGAGCTTCCGCAAATGCGCTTAGCGAATATGGCCATTGAGCTTTACGCCCAAGTCTGCGTTCTTTCTCGCACCACGGCGATTTTAGGTGACGCAAGTATTTCAGATGATGATAAGGCTTATGTTAAATTGCTTACTGACATTACGCTTAAAAAATCGCGTAAAATATTTAAACAAAATGCGAAACTGATTGGGCAAAAATACGATCGACTTTTACCTAAGCTTTCGGATGAAGTTGCTAAGCGCGATGGATATGGTTTAGATATCGTTAAGTTTTAAACACTAATACCAAATCCATAAAATACGATCTACGTTGTCAAACTTCACCGAAGCTGCCTGCGACGTGCAACAAGCACGCCTCGGCATTTCGTTTCGTTTTTCTAGTATCCCATTATTTTATGGATTTGGTATAAACTTAAACATCAAACAATAAACACAAACACTAAACAAAACTAGGCAAGCTGCCAGTCGGGCTACAGGCAATCAGGGCGTTTAAAAACGATTGTGCTTGATAAAAAAGTTTGAGTTTGAAGTATTGATATTTGTGTATATGTAAATTTTTTTTGCTTCTACCAAAATTTGATTAAGATTAAATAGTTTATTTTACTTCACAAAATTTATCGAAGCCACAAAAGACTGTTGCCAGAAGCCAGTGTCCAGACTGCCATCTAGCCGAATGTTCAATCTACCGCAATATCCGGCATCATTTCTTGATCTTCATAAAATTTTCCATGATACAGCTCTTCTTTGTGATTCGTTACTTGGAATCCATCCATCGCCGTTCTTGGATCAAAGAGGTAGTCAATTGAAACATCTTCTAAATAAAAAGCTGAAAATGCGTCTAGATGAACATTGCCAACATTTGTTTCAACGATGATATCTTCTGCTCGTTTTTCGGTGAAACCTATTTGATAGCGAAAGCCATCACATTCTTTGCCTGAAATTCTTATACGCAAAACTTTATCTTGCAGGGTATAGTCATTTTCTTTCATTAAAAGAATCTGTTCAAGCGCATTATCTGAGAATTTCAGTGTACGGTTTTTATGAGGCATATTATAATTCTCCCATTAGCAAAGGAATTTTATGAAATATATAGTTACAATAGAGAACCCTAGCAGTCATATAGTTAAAGTAAAGTTAATTCTTGAAAATGTAAAACGAGATGCCCCTCTTATTTTTTTTCTTCCCACTTGGAGTCCCGGATCCTACCTACAAAGAGATTATTCTCGGTTTTTAAATAATATTTTTGTCACTCAAGAGAATGGGGAACCTCTTTATTTTGATAAAATTACAAGAAGTCAGTGGAAAATTTATTGGGATCATCTACCCGTAAAAAATGTCACTCAAAATATTGAGATTGATTACGAAGTTTATTGTCATGAACTCACGGTACGCACTTCTCATATTTCAAGGGAGCATGCTTTTCTTCATGGCCCTAGTTATTTGATAGGAGCGCAGGGTTACGAGTTTCAAAAAAATACCATTGAGTTTCGCTTTCCTTTAAGCTGGTCAACCATTACCACTTCACTTGTGGCCATTGCTCAAAAAGAAAAAAATATTTATGAAGCTCTTAATTATGACACACTTTTAGATTGTCCTGTAGAAATAGGCTGTCAAAAGCAAGAGTTTAAATTGATTAAGGGCAAGGCTCATTACTTTGCAAATTTTGGAGAAAGCTTCCCTCATCATAATGACATTTTGGAAGATAGTGCCAAAATAATCTCTTATATTAGTGAGTACATGGGAGGCATGCCCTATGAACACTACACAGTAATTAATCATTTTGCCGCAGGTCTTTATGGAGGTCTGGAGCACAGTGATTCAACTGTACTTCATTTTGATGGTAGAACCTTAGGTAACCGCGAAAATTACCTAAAATATATTGAGCTTTTATCGCACGAGTATTTTCATACCTGGAATATCAAACGTATTCGCCCCATTGAGCTTGGGCCCTTTGATTACACCAAGGAAAATTACACCAAGCTTTTGTGGCTTGCAGAAGGTTTAACGAGTTTTATGGATAAACTTTTTGTTTATCAGGCTAAGCTCTGCACAATAGAAGAGTACTTGCAATCTTTCTTGGCTGATGTGCAAAAATATTACAACACTCCTGGACGCCATTTTGACTCCCTTGATAGCAGTTCTTTTGATGCTTGGATTAAACTCTATAAGCCTCATGAAAATAGCAATAATCAAACGGTTAGTTACTATCTGAAAGGCGGACTTGTTTTCTTCATTCTAAATACTTCTTTTAAAAACCAAAACTTAAATATGAGAGATTTTTTGCAAGTGCTTTGGAGTTCTTATCAGAAAAATACGGCGCATGGTCTCACGTATCGAGAGTTTTTTGATATGCTCGAGGAATTTGCAGGACATGATATTGCAGATAGCTTTTGGAATATGGTGAAGACCACTCAAGATATTCCCTTGGAAAAGGCTTTCAATACTATTGGCGTAGAGTTTGAATGGAAAGAAAGTCGTAAGCCTTATTGGGGAGCAAGTTTTGAAAAAACTTTTGAAGGACCTCGAGTCACCTCAGTTATGCTTGATTCACCTAGTTTTAAAAAATGGTTTAAGTGTGGGAGATGTCATTTTGGCTATTAATAATCAAACGTTTTCTTTTGAAGAGATAAATAAAACCGATTTGTTTTTTAATCTGACGAGTACCTATGACATAACAATTAAGCGCTTAGGTCACATCACAACGCTTCATTTTGTTTTTGAGTGTGCGCCTAAAGAAGTGGTTAAGTTAAAAATAGTGGATAAAGATTTATGCCATAAATATTTATCCACATAGGGAAGATTATTGACAGGCTGAGTTAACGGGAACCTCGATAGACAATGCTACTTCGCTCCAAGTTTTTCCTTTGTGTAGGTCAAAGCAAGCTTTATTAATGGCTTCTAGTTGCTTATTTAAAGCGAAGTCAAGAACGTCCATCTTCCCTTTGAGAAGAAGTATATTGTTTTCAAATTGATAAGAAAGAAGAATGTTTTTTGGTTTTGCCATTAAAAGTTGTTTGAGCAAGAACTGTTTTTTTTCTTTTTATTGATTGATTTAAATTTTCCCTTAATCAGTTTATCTGTAACG
>CAYQEW010000071.1:0-8399 GCA_964416605.1 uncultured Bacteriovoracaceae bacterium
AAAGCTACACTCCCAAATTTGAGTAGATCCTTTTACCTTTTTTTGAAAATCAACCCAGGTATTTAAAAAAAAATCAAATTCATCAATAGAACTTCGATTGATGAAATCATAATAGTCAAAAACACCTTCATTATTTGATAATTTCGGACAATAGGTTGTAGGCAAACAAAAAACAAACTCCTGGTTCGCTTTATTTAATTCGGTACAAAGCTGAGTGAGTTCATTCC
Source organism: uncultured Bacteriovoracaceae bacterium (assembly GCA_964416605.1). Classification (GTDB taxonomy): domain Bacteria; phylum Bdellovibrionota; class Bacteriovoracia; order Bacteriovoracales; family Bacteriovoracaceae; genus CAYQEW01. Next base: position 228 of record CAYQEW010000071.1, read on the forward strand.
AAAAACCTTCTGTCTTAAATTTGAACCAGGGAATAACAATACTGATAACACAGTTATTTTTATCCAAAGTCTTTTGTATCGAAGATTCTAGAAGGTAATGACAATAATTTTTAACTTTATTCATGACAATATTATACATTTTTACTTTCCTTTGGCCTAGGGACATTTTTTTGCCTATACTCTCTCCATAATAGCGAGGTATTTATGTGGTTTTTCAATGATGAAGAAAAAGAGCTTCAATCAGTGTGTAGAGATTTTGCTTTAAATGAACTTGCGCCTTTTGCGCAAATCCATGATTCAGAAGAATCATTTAATATTAATGCGTTTAAAAAAATGGGAGAGCTCGGAATCCTTGGAATAACGGCAGATCCTAAATATGGTGGAGCTGGTTTAGGCGCAACCGCGGCAACAATTGTCATGGAAGAATTTGGCAAAGTATGCGCTTCTTCCACTTTGAGTTATTTAGCCCATACAATTCTATGTGTTAATAATATTGATAAAAATGCGAGTGAGCTTCAAAAAGAAAAATATCTTCCTGACCTCATTTCCGGAAAAAAAATTGGTTGTATGGCGATGAGTGAGCCTGGCTATGGCTCAGATGCGGTGAGCATGAAAACAAAGGCGACTCGCAAAGATGATAAATACCTCATTAATGGCAATAAAATGTGGATCACCAATGCTCAATATGCCGATGTGATCTATCTTTACACTCGAACTGGCGAAGAAAAAAAGAATCTTACAACTTTTCTCATGGAAAAAAACACTCCTGGATTCTCCGTCAGTAAAGAAATTCACAAAATGGGAATGAGAGGCTCACCGACCGGAGAACTTTGTTTTGAAAATTGCGAACTTCCAATAAACGCTCGAGTGGGCGAAGAAGGTGATAGTATTAAACATATGATGAGAAATCTTGATCTCGAAAGAATTACAATTTCTGGAATTTCTCTTGGTATTGCTCAAGCTTGTCTGGATCAATCAGTGAAATATGCTGGAGAAAGAAAACAATTCGGGAAAAACCTAGGTAGTTTTCAAATGATTCAAAAAATGATTGCAGATATGAGTACCCATACTGAAATGATGAGACATTTTCTCTACTCAACGTGCAAAGAAATCGATATCAAAAAAGTATTTGATAACCGCGTTCAAGCAGCTCAAGTAAAACTTGCGTTGCCAAGAATGGCTACTCAAATCGCCCTTGATGCGATTCAAATCCATGGTGGCTACGGATATAGTCGTGAATTTTCCCTCGAAAGATATATGAGAGACAATAAACTGATGGAAATCGGAGCCGGCACCAATGAAGTCATGGTTATGATTATTGCCAAATCACTTCTTAAGGACCTTACATTATGAATGAATTACAACAGGAACTGAAAAGACAAATCTTTCGTTTTTGCCAAGAACAAATTGAACCAACAGTTCATCTTGACGATCAAAACTCCCTTTTTCGTCCTGAAATTTTTGCAGGAATAGCAGATTTAGGGCTTACCGGAATTCCAATTTCTGAAAACTATGGTGGGCAAGGACTTGGCTATCAAGATTTTATTGTAGCGCTAGAAGAACTCGCCAAATCCTCTGTTCCCTACGCAATAACTCTTTCAGTTTCGACAATGGTCCAAGCAATTATCCAAAGCTATGGAACCGAAATACAAAAACAAACCTATTTACCCGCCCTTTGTACGGGAAAAGAAATCGGGGCTTTTGCACTCTCTGAATCATTTGCAGGAAGTGATGCTGCAAGCCTTAAGACGACGGCTAAAAAAGTGGATGGAGGCTATCTGCTCAATGGAAGTAAGATGTGGATTACTTCTGGAGGTATTGCTAAAACCTATATTGTTATGGCTCGCACGGGCAAAGAAGGAGCTAGCGGTATTTCAGCTTTTATTGTTCGAGATGGCACTCCTGGATTTGAGTTTGGCAAAAAAGAAGATAAAATGGGCTGGAAAATATCCCCCACGAGGGAGCTCTTATTTAAAGACTGCTTTATTCCCAAAGAGAATCTTTTGGGCGAAGAAGGGTTGGGCTTCACTATTGCCATGAGTGCTCTTGATAGAGGTAGAATCACCATTGGAGCCATTGCCGTAGGTCTGTCTCAAAAAGCCCTTGATGTCTCTTTGCTTTACAGTTTAACCAGAGAGCAATTTAACCAACCTATCTATAATTTCCAAGGCTTACAGTTCATGATGAGTGAGATGGCTACCGATATAGAATCAAGTCGCCTCCTCGTAGAAAAAGCTGCTTTTTTATTTGACCAAGGAACCCCTAATATTAAGCTCGCCTCTATGGCAAAACTAAAATCTACCGATACGGCTATGTCTGTTACGACAAATGCTGTTCAAATTTTAGGAGGAGTGGGTTATACTACGGAGTACCCTCTTGAAAGATATATGCGAGATGCTAAGGTGTTGCAGATTGTTGAGGGGACTAATCAGATTCAAAAAGTGATTATAGCAAGAGAGCTTAAGCGAGATTTAATGAAGTAAGAAGGGATAAAATGTCTAACGATTCAACGGTTCTATTTACAGATATTCACAAAGCGCTTTCTTCCGACAAAGAAAACCAAGTAAAACCAGCTTGTTTACTCGTTGTCGGAGGTGATTTAAATGGAACAATATTTGATCTGAAATTAGGCGAAACTAGTTTTGGACGCAGTGTAGAAAATAGCTATCAGGTTGAACTCCGAGGTGTTTCAAGAAGACATTTTGCAGTTCATATAAATGAGGAACAAGCGATATTAGAAGATCTTGGATCGAGCAATGGAACTTTTCTCAATAATGCCAAACTTGATATTCCCACGACTCTTTTTAAAGGAGATATTATTAAAATTGGCAATATTGCCTTTAAATATCTTCCCAAAGGAGATCCAGAGCGCATCACATTTGAAAAGCTTCAAAGAGATGCTCATACCGATGGCTTAACGGGGTGCTTTAATAAAATGTATTTTAATAACGCCCTTGAATTAGAATTAACAAAATCAAAGTTAAATCAAAACCCTCTTTCTCTTATTATTTTTGACCTCGATCATTTTAAACATCTTAACGATAATTATGGCCATGATGCCGGAGATTTTGTTTTAAAAGAAATGGCTAAAATTATAAAAAATAATGGGGTGAGAGAAAATGATATTTTTGCCCGCTATGGAGGAGAAGAATTTGTCATTCTTCTTCCTAAAACTACTCTGGCTAAAAGTGTTGAAATCGCAGAACGAGTAAGAAAACTGATTGAAGAATATCAATTTATGTATGATGCCAAACGTTTACCTGTTACCGCTTCGATAGGCGTTGCTGAATATTCTACTTCTATGGCCACGGGAACGGATCTTTTTAAACGAGCTGACCAAGCTGTTTATTTAGCCAAAAATAACGGTCGTAATCAAGTTAAGTACTATAAAGAATAATGCGTTCAATTGAGATTCTTTCTCATCATCTTATAAATCAAATAAAGGCAGGTGAAGTTATTGAACGACCTGCCCAAGCCCTCAAAGAGCTTATTGAAAATAGCCTTGATGCTCAGGCTTCTAAAATACAATGTGAGATAAAAAATAATGCTCTTGAGTTTTTACAGATTATTGATAATGGCCACGGGATAACATTTAAAGATCTTCCCAACGCTTTCAGCAGACATGGCACAAGCAAAATATCTCAGTACGACGATCTTCAAAATCTCTATTCTTATGGATTTAGAGGAGAAGCACTTCCCAGTATTTCCAGTGTCAGCCAAGTTGAGTGTATTACCCAAACTGACTCTGAAGAATATGCCTCACTTTTTGAACTCAAGGGCAATGAAATTCTTTTTCATTCTAAGATTCCTGCTCAAAAAAATCCCGGAACCGCAATTACAATTAAAAATCTTTTTTTCAATACCCCTGTTCGCTTAGAATTTCTTGAATCAAAAAATTCTGAACTTAGCTCCATAAAAAAAGTAATGCACTCCTTTGTTCTCGCAAGACCAGATGTCTCCTTTGAATGGCGAATGGATGAGCAAGAAAAAACTCTTTATCCAGAATGCTTAAATGAAAATGATTTTAAAGAAAGAATTTGCGCTCTTTTTAAAATCAACTCTATTAACCACTTAATAGAGATCAAAACAGAATATGAAGATAAAAATTTAAGCTTATATTTCCCTCTCAATATTTCATCTAAATCAAGACCTCAACAATTTTTGATTATTAATAAAAGACCTATTCAAGATAAAAAAATTATATCCCTAATAGCAAAAACCATACAAAAAAAATACCATCTTTTTGATGCGCCTCATTTTGTTCTTTATCTTAATATTCCTGCCAACCAATTAGATATTAATGTTCACCCTACGAAGTCGATGGTGAAGTTTCATCAGAATGCCAAGATATTAGGTTTTATACTTTCAAGTATTCAAAACAATAACGAGAAGAAAAATTCAACTCATTTCATTGAAAAAGAAAATGTATTTCTTTCGCCAATGGCGCCTCATGAAAGTTTCTCCAGTGCCAACAGCTATCTTCCGGAAAAAAAAGAAGAGAGCCTTGCTCATTTTTGGCAAGAAAATAATGAATTTGCACTCTATCGAGACAATTCTTTTTTTTATGGAATCAAACTCAAAAAGTTACAAAACGAAGTCCTTGAGAATTATTTTAAAAATGAATCTACTCATGATCAAATTATTCCATTATTTGTATCCACGCCAATACAAATCAAGAACCCTAACCAAGAAGGTTTTAAGTGGCTAGCTCAAAATGGATTTATTATAGAGCAATTAAATAATGGACCTTATGTCATTAGAGAAATTCCACGTTTTTTCTTGCAAACAAACTACTCGGTGTTTGTTGCTTATATTCTAGAATTTTTTCAGGAAAACTTCATATCCCAAATACCTCTTATTCTCTATCCTGTTCATATAAAAAAAATTGTTCACGAATCTATACAAAAAAATGATTCTGGCGCAATAAAAAAAATATTACTCTCTGATTTGGAAGATCTTTGTTTTTAAAAAATAAAATCGCTATTATTTGTGGACCGACCGCAACGGGCAAGACTAATTTGGCAATAAAAGCCGCACTCTCTTCGCGTTATGAGATTATTAATTTTGACTCTCTTTTATTTTATAAAGAGCTTAATATTGGAACGGCGAAACCCTCATTAAGTGAGATGACATCTGTAACTCATCATTTAATCAATATTTGCTCAATACAAAACCCGATTAATGCCGCGGACTTCTATAAAATGGCGCTCCCTTTAATCCAAAAAATTCATCTTGCGGGAAAAATACCGCTGCTCGTTGGAGGATCAGGTTTTTATCTACAAACGATTTTACAAGGAATGTATCCTTCTCAAACAACTCCAGCTTCTATTACCCAAAAATCAGAAGCACTCTACCAAGAAAAAGGAATCGCTCCTTTTCAAGAAATTTTAAAAATAGCTGATCCAATTCTTTTTGAAAAATACCATGCCAATGATCACTATCGCATAAGAAGGGCGGTTGAGCATTATTGGACTACTGGACAAGCCTTTTCGCTCGCTCAACTAGAATGGAAAAAAAATAAATCTTCTCTGAATAAAAATGAGTGGGATATCCTAACTTTCTATTTAGATATCCCCAAAGAAGACCACTCCCCCATCATTACCCAAAGAACATGGACAATTATTCAAATGGGCCTACTCGATGAGGTTGCCCATCTTCTTCAGATTGGTTTTTCAGGCAATGAAAAGCCAATGCAGTCCATTGGCTACAAAGAAGCTGTTGCTTACATTAAGAACGATTTAAATGACCTAAACAAATTAACTGAAGATATCATTATTGCCACCAGACAACTTGCCAAAGCTCAACGCACTTGGTTTAAAGCACGTTTTGAAAAATCATGGAATCCTCTTTTAGAAAGTGATCTTATTGTGAATTCTCTGCAAAAATTCTCAACCTAGATTGGGAATAATAATGGAAGAACTTCTAAACATTGATTCAAGGACTGTATTTCTTTCTTGATAATGACAAAGACCACTGAGTGCACTGAGAAAACAATCAAATGCCTTAGGTTCTTTGCGAATAAGCTCAAAGTCAGCTTCATAAAGAAATAAATTAAAATATTTCTCTATCCCTAATATTAAATCTTCTTTTGCTCGCACAATGGTATCAAAATCTTTAAGCTGATTAAAAATTGATTGGGGAATTATTTTATGAGCTGCTATTTCTGAAAATAATAAGTATTTATTGCTTTCAAAAAAAATAAATTCTTGAGGCAACAAAGAACGCAGATATTTAACCTTACTCACCTGCTTATAGGAAAGTGAAAAAAATCCTTCATAACTATAATTCATCTGCTCTTGCAAAAGATCGGTTTTATTTTTCCAAACCCAAAAATCAAAAGGCCGATGATAAAGTGGACTATAACCTATTTTAGATCTTTTTTTCATTGCCTTGGGTGTTTTTCCCTTAAGTCCTTCCTTCATATATTCGCGCATCGCAAGAGTTTCTGGGTGCTCACAAGCGAGTTGCCCCGGGCATGATAACTCGCAAATAGCGCATGTGGGAGCAACAAAAGGAATATCAAGATAGCATTTTTTTATTTTATTTTTTTTTATCCAATCAATCACCCCTTCTTCTCCAAAATCGCAGGGGAATTTTCTTAAACTACTCACAAACCAACGATCTTGGTTAGGATAATTCTCTAAGAGACACACCCAGTACTCATCTTTTTTACCAAGTCCAATGGAAAGGCCTAAGATCTGGGTATTTTCACTCACAAAGGCATTTCCAAAAAGAATGGAAGCTCTTGCATTTGAAATGTCTTTAAAGAATTTTTCAATGACTCAAATTCACCAGTCGCACTAAAAATAAGAAAACAGCCTCCCCCTCCTGCCCCGCAAGGACGCATTCCTAGGAAATTTTTATCTTGCTCAAGTGAACAAACAAAATCCTCTATCTCTGCGGTGACTATGCCGCTAAAAAGGGTTTTTCTCATTTTTCCTTCTTCTATAATTTTTGCCATAAAGAGAGGATAATTTTTTTCTTTGATCGCTTGATAAGCTTGCCAAGATATTTCAGCTAATTGATGTAAACCTTTTTTAGTGGCTTCATCATTCTCAAAATAATTTTTATAAACTTGCCAATTATTAATTCCGGAATTTCTCGTTGTTCCAGAATAAATAAGCTTGGTATGTTTTTGCAAGTAAGCCACCATCTCTTGATTATAAAGCTGTTCAATATCTAAAGAATCAATCGCAGGGTGAATTGCGAGAACACCTCCAATCAGTGCCGGGAAATAATCTTGATAGCCAGCAACCCCACGACAAAGTATTCTGGCTTCAGTTGCCTGCACCCTTCTCACTATTTTATAATAATCTTCATCAATATTTTTTAATGAGCACAATGCTTTATAAAGGACAACTCCCATACTCGAAGAACCACCAAGGCCCGCGCCCGGAGGGCTTCCCGAAGAAAGGGTTATTTTTAATCCCTTATGAATTTTAAACAAATCAAGGATTTGGCAAATAAAAGTCATCTCTTGGAAGAAATGATTATAAAATAGATTTTCTTTTGAAAAATCACTTTCTTGATAGACATAATTTTTATTATAATCTTGCGAATATATCTCAATGCCTCCACTCTCAATTTCTTCTAATTTAACCTTGGCCTTTAAACTGAGCGCGCCATTGATTGTCACCACATGAGGAATAATGAGATTTAAGGGAAATAAATCAAGTGTGCCACCGACAAAATCAACTCGAACTGAACCTTCTTGATCGATAACTCTACGACTCATGGTAAATTCCAATATAAGGAAGTTCTCTGAATTTTTGATTATAATCTAGGCCATAACCCACCACAAATTTATCTTCTATTTCAAAACAAAGATAATCAATGGGGACTTTAATAATATTGCGAGAGGGTTTATAAAGAAGAGCAGCTAATTTAAGAGACTTTGGATTTCTTTGGGTAAAAAGACGAAGCAACGTATCCATTGTGAGCCCACTATCCACAATATCCTCAACAATCAGAACATTTTTATCTTTAATATCTTGAGTTATATCAAAATCAATTTTCACTTCACCACTGCTATGGGTCGATGCTCCGTAAGAAGAGGCTTTAATAAAATCAATAGTCATTGGAACCTTGATTTCTCGAACTAAGTCTGCCAAAAAAATAAAACTTCCCTTAAGTACCGCCACAACATGAAGGTCTTGGCCTTTATATTGAGCG
>CAYQEW010000072.1:0-8369 GCA_964416605.1 uncultured Bacteriovoracaceae bacterium
CATTCCGCCATTAGAAACCATTTTTTTTTCTAGCTCGAACTATTCAACCAAGAATCAACGCTCCAGTGTGGGCAATATCACCGAATTAAGTAGTGTGTTGCGAAAGCATTTTCTTGCTCTTCCGGTTGCTAAAGCTTTAAATCTTCAAGAGGGCCATTTTTCACCGCACTCTGAACTGGGCAAATGCTCCGAATGCTCAGGGAAAGGCGTTATCACCATTGAAATGACTTATCTCGAAGATATCGAGTTGGTGTGCGAAACTTGCCAAGGAAAAAAAATAAAACCTCTTTATGCCGATATTTCCAATGGTGAGTTTACCTATTTTGAGGCGACTCAAATGCCGCTCGCAAGCCTTCTTGCTAAGTTGGAGCTAACTCCCAAATTTAAGCGAATTTCACAATTGCTGAGCTCTCTTAAAATCGATTACCTTTCTCTTGAAAGAAATGCGGCGGAGTTGTCGGGAGGAGAAAGGCAGAGACTTGCGCTTTTGAGTCATTTAAAGCGTCCGATTCAAAACAGCGTTCTTATCTTTGAAAACCTCTCTTTTGGACTCAGTCCCCTTGAAAAAAAGGCATTGGGGCGCACACTAGAGGAAATTAACGCTGCTTTTAACACAATTTTGATTATCGACAATGATAAGTGTTGGAAATCTATTGCACATCACGAAATTGATTTTCATTAATCAGTATTTTGGCATATATTCAGTACAATTTTATGAAATTTTTAACCTTATTTTTTATTTTTTTCTTTCTTCCAATTAATGCTCAAGATTTAGCAAAAATGAGTGTTTTTGAAATTAAAAAAGACAAAGCTCAGAGATATAAATTAGAAGGAGTTTTTCGTCAAAAAAATAATTCGGTTAAAACGGCTCAGATTGTGGATATAAGAAAATCGTTTAATCCAGAATGTATTTGTGAGCGAGTTGTCTTTGATTTTAAAACTTCGTTGCCTAAAGAAATTTATCTGGTGTTGACGGCTAAGCATAAAAGAATTTTTATGGATTTAATGGCGACTAATACGGATAAATATTTTAACCCTTTTGCAAAGTCTAAAAAAGTAACGGATATAAAATATTATAAATTAGATAGTGAAAAATTAAGTGTGGAAATGGGGCTAAAAGATCAAAGTAAGATCGAGGTTTTTACTTTAGATAATCCCAATAGATTAGTCATAGATATAAAATAAGAGGAGATATAATGTCGATTAAAAATGTAAAACTAAATCCGGGATTGCTTAATTCAGCTTTTCCGCAAAGCTTAGTTGTTATTCCAATTGTGAATAGTCCAATCTTTCCAGGAATGATTGCGCCGATTATTTTATCAGATGAAAAGTATTCACCTGATATTGATAAACTCATTTCAAGTGTCGGTTATGTGGCTCTTAACCTCGTTAAATACCGCGATGATGAAAAGCCTGAAGAAAAAGCTGGAGAGCTAGGGCACTTTGAAGTAACCAGTCATGATATTTATAAAGTGGGAGTTATTTGTAAAGTTGTAAAAAAATTAAAACTTCCAGATGGCTCGATGAATATTTTAGTACAGGGTGTAAAACGTTATCGTATTCGCAATTTCATTGAGACTCACCCTCTCATCATAGTTAAACCAGAAGCTTTCGATGATATATTAGAAGTAGATGAAGAGCTTGATGCATATACTCGCTCAATTATTAATCAAGTAAAAAAACTTTCTGAAATAAATCCTTATTTCAATGAAGAAATGAAGCTTGCAATGCTCAATACTCCTTCTCCTGGGGCATTGGCGGACTTAGTGGCTTTTGCTCTTTCTCTCGATGTGCCGGAAGCTCAGGACTTTCTTGAAACGCTTGTGGTGAAAAAAAGATTTGCCAAACTTCTCGTTTATTTGAAAAAAGAAAAAGATGTTGCAGATATTCAGAAAAAAATTACAGATGAAGTAAACGACAAGGTAAATAAATACCAAAGAGAATATTTTTTACGCGAACAATTAAAAGTTATTCGCTCAGAACTTGGACTTGATGAAGATGATAAAACCAAAGAAGTGACACGCTTTAATGAGCTTATCGAAACCATCGGTATGCCGGAACAAGCTCTTAAAGTTGCCAAAGAAGAAATTGCAAGACTTGAATCTATTCCTGATAGCTCTCCAGAATATAATGTGACGAGAACCTATTTAAATTGGCTAACGGAAGTTCCTTGGGATAAATCGGCAGAGGATTTATTGGATATCGCTGGAGCTAAAAAAGTTTTAGATCGCGATCATTTCGGATTAGAAAAAGCGAAGAAAAGAATTCTTGAATTTCTAGCGGTTCGTAAACTCAAAACGGATCATGATGGAACAATTATTTGTTTATCGGGCCCACCAGGGGTTGGTAAAACATCATTAGGAAAAAGTATTGCAGAGGCTCTTGGACGCAAGTTCTACCGTTTTAGTGTCGGCGGAATGCGCGATGAGGCTGAAATAAAAGGACATCGCCGAACATATATTGGAGCGATGCCAGGAAAAATAATTCAAGCGCTCAAAAGAGTAGAAGTAAATAATCCAGTCATTATGCTGGATGAAGTAGATAAGATTGGAAAATCCTATCAAGGGGATCCATCATCGGCTCTCTTAGAGGTTTTAGACCCAGAACAAAATAAAACATTTATTGATCATTATCTCGATGTAGAATTTGATCTTTCTAAAATTGTTTTTATTGCCACCGCTAACTATGTTGGAGAAATTCCGGAAGCTCTGCTTGATAGAATGGAGCTTATTGAACTGAGTGGTTATACTCTTGAGGAAAAACTCAATATTGCCAATAAATGGTTAGTGCCAAAGCAAATTAAAAAACATGGTCTTAGCAAAAAAGATTTCAGCCTTTCACTTTCAACTCTCAAAAGACTCATCGCTGATTATGCGCGTGAGCCAGGTGTGCGCGTTTTAGAGCAAATGATTGCCAGTCTTTGTCGAGTAGCAGCTTTTGATAAAGTGAATGAGAAAAAATTTAAAAAGTTTTCTCCCACTCCAGATCAACTAGAAAAACATTTGGGTTCAAAGCGCTTTGAGTCAGATAAAGCAGAAAAAGTTTTACAGCCGGGAATTGTTACCGGTCTTGCTTGGACACAATTTGGTGGAGATATTTTATTTGTGGAAACTCTTCCGCTTAAAGGTGCTGGATTTAAACTTACCGGTCAGGTGGGCGATGTCATGAATGAGTCAGCTTCTCTTGCGTATAGTTATGTGAAAAAGAGACTGCAAAACGAACTAGATTTAAAACTGAAAAAGGCAGCTCCGAAGAAAAAAGCTGCTCAAGAAAGCAAAGAAGAAGATGAGGAAAAAGATTTTCTCGCAAGCCATGAAGTGCATCTTCACCTTCCTGCAGGAGCGACTCCGAAAGACGGCCCAAGCGCAGGGATTACAATGGCTCTTGCTCTTTATAGTTTAGCAACCTCACAAAAAGTGAAGGCCAATATTGCCATGACGGGCGAGCTTAGTTTAACGGGAAAGGTTTTACCGGTTGGTGGAATTAGAGAAAAAGTTTTAGCTGCGAAAAGAGCGGGTATTACTGAAATTATTCTTCCTTGGGAAAATAACAAGGACCTCAAAGAGGTCCCTGAAAATCACCGCAAAGGAATGAAATTCTATCCGGTGAAAAGATTTGAAGAAGTTGTTGAGATCGCTTTAATTAAGAAGAGTAAGGGGAAGTAGTTCTTTTATTGTCTTAGCTTGAGCGACTACTTTTACTGCGAGGCTCCACTTTTCCGTGGAGCTCCACGCAGTTTTAGTAAAAGTTTTTCCTGAATAGATATAGGTTGTTTTTCCAAAAAGACAGTTCCCATTTGCATCTTTTGAATCTCCATTTAAGGTAAATAAATTAAATGTTTTATTTTCAAATTCTTTTTTACAGCTTGAAACAGTAGGGCTAATGACTCCTGTGAAATCATTGTGAAGAGCATTTTGTTTTTCAAAAATAATTTTGAGATTTCCTGTTTTCGCCGTATCAAATTTAATAAAAAATTCATGTTCATTATTGGCTAAAATTTGTTTTTGATTAATGACTAGTTCTTGATCATTAAAATAAAATTTCATTTTGAGATCATTTAAATTAATGGGTTCTACTATTTTGTTTATTTTCCAATTTGCAAAATTTCTTTCTGTGTAATTAATGACGGAATTAGGATTTAAATTAAAATACATAAATCCATACTGCGCATTAACTGCGTCCTTGGCTATACTATTGGTGCAGTTTCCAAAAATAACAGCACAGGGAAAAGGGTTTTGAGGAGTTGGAGCGGGACAACTGGCGGGATTTATATACTCACAGGTTGCAGTTGTTAAATTGGTATTGGTAAATTGCGGTACATGATTGGCGATATCTTTTAAGTTGATGCGCAGATTTTCCATGCCGCTGACTTGGCCTTCCCAAATTTTTACCAAGGTACTTTGAAGAGTGACGGGTTTTTCAAAGAGAGTGTGTTTCGGAGTTTCAGGAGCAATGACAATTGGTTTAACATTGAGATTAGCGAGGTTTTGTTTTTGAGCGGTGCTGATTTTTTGGGAGGTATCACTGGTTGAACTTCCTCCTCCACAAGATGCGATTAAAAAAGGCATTAAAACTAAAAAAACTTTCATTTATTTCCTCCAAGGTTAATTCCTTGTAGAGGGTAATAGTGAAAGTTTTTGAGTTTGCGAAGAGAGCTCCCTAAGAGGAGCTAACATTTTTTAAAATTGAAAACTAAAATTCGTCAGAATCGTATTCAGCTTTTTCAGTGTGCTTAATCACTCCCGCTGCAATTTCGCGAAGAGCAGTTACGATTTCTTTATTTTTTGAATAAACTTGTGCTTTTTCACCATCGCGAAGTTGCTTTGCTCTTTTCGCAGCAAGATGTACTAGTTCATAGCGATTTTCTACTTGTTCAAGACAATCTTCAATTGTAACTCGAGCCATGGTAAATCCTTTTAAAAGTGTAATTAGTCGCACAAAATAACACAAAAGAGCAGATCAATCAAGGTGTACATCGAAATTTCAACTCCTTAAGCCATTGAAAATGCAATGATCTTGCATGCTAGGGGGTATGAAAATAATACTTCTTTCAAGATGTCTTAAATTAAAATCAGATTTTTATCTTTTTCATTTTCAAGGATTTTACCGCGGAGTAAAAATTAATAGTGTTTTAATCAATGCTCAAAATGTGAAATTTGAGATTGGCGAAGATTATATTTTAGAAGTTGAGGTCGAAAAAGTAGAGGAGACCGGAGAGCTTTTTGGAAAATGCCTGCGGTCTCGCCAGTTATTTTTCTAGATCAAGATATTTAAAAAAGTTAAAGAGTTTCGTTGCCAGTGGCTCAAAATTCTTAATGTGGTTATGATAGAGAACATAGTCTCTTTTGTAGTAAAGAAGAATCCAAGGAAGTTCTTCCTGAAAGAGAGCATCCATACGTTCGAGATGTTTTCTTTTTTGTTCATTGTTTTCCATGGTTTCAGTAATAGAAAAAAGCTGGTCAAATTCAGTATTATTAAAAGAACTATGGTTGGGGCCTGGAGGTGCGTTTTTACTGGTTAATAGAGTGAGAATGTTTTCTGAGTCGGGATAATCGAGACTCCATCCATCAAAGAAAATTTGCAGTTGATCTTGTTTTAATTTCTCTAAGAATTTGGCAAAAGTATTGGGAATGATTTTAACTTTAATTCCAATCTTTTTCATTTCATTTTGAAAAAATTCACCAATTTGTCTGGCGAGGGTATCGCTAGACCTAAGATCAAAGGTGAACTCCGGAAGTCCTGCTCCATCTGCAAAGCCTGCTTGTTTTAAGTATTCCTTGGCCCTCTGAATATCGTAGGAAAAAGGAGACTGTTGATTTTCATTAAATCCAAAAATACCAGGAGGATAAAGACTCCCGGCTAGGCGGCCCGTATTATTGGTAAAGAGTTTGATAAATTCAGCGCGGTTAATGGCGGAAGCAATGGCCAAGCGTACTTTTTTATTTTTTCCTAAAATAGGATGATTCATATTAAAGGCAAACCACCAATAAATATTACTATCTCCCGTCATCAGTTTAATATTCTTATTTGCGAGTTCAGGTTTAAGTTCACCACTGGTTGCAATCGCATTGGCAAACTCATCTTTAGGAAGAGGGAGAATATCTAATTTATTTTTTTGAAAATTGAGCCACTGCGTCGTGCCTTCAGCCAGAATTTTAAAGTGAATGCGATCAATTTTAGGTGTCACGGAAGCATTATAAAAATGATTTTTATCAAGGATAAGTTCCGATCCGGGAGTCCATTTTTTGAGAATAAAGGGGCCCGTTCCCGGAGTTCCTTCTCGCAAATTATTTTGAGCAGAGAGCACTAATTCTTCAGGAGTTGGAGAAAGAAAAGTCATAGAGAGTGCATAGAGAAATTGAGGGCGAGGGCGAGTGAGGTCAATTTGTAATGTTGTGTCATCAAGCGCTCGCACGCCTAAAATGGGAGTTTTGATCATCTTGGAAATATCAGTGCCGACCTCTTCGCGCCAATCACTTAAGCCTTCAATCACTCCGTCGACTAACCAAAAACCGCCACTGTTACTGCCTTTAAAGGCTAAGCGTTTCAGCGAGGTAATAAAGTCTTGCGCTTTAACCAAACGATTGGGAAGGTCTGGATGTGGGTGATATTTTATATTAGGTTTTATTTTGATGGTGTAGCGAGTGCCATTTTTTTCAATAAGCGGCATTGCTTGTGCCAGAAGAGGTTTTAGCTGGACGGGAATTTTATGATAATCATACTCAAAAAGCTGATCGTGGATTTGATACAGAACGGCGGCAGAAACCACGTCATAGGCAATCGCGGGATCAAGAGTGGGGACATCGGAACTCAGAGGATAAGCAATGACTTTAAGTCCTAATTTTTTTTCTTTTTTCTGGCAAGAGAAAGAAAAAACGAGCAGCAAGAGCAAAAAGATTTTAGTCATTAGTTTGCTCCCAAGCTCTTTTTTAGCTCATTGATAAAAAGTTCTTTGTTTTTGCTAAGGCCTGATCCCATGATCATATCGGGCTTTCCACCGCCTCGACCTTCAAAACTATTAATGCAGTTTTTAATATGAGTGCTTAAATCAACCTGTTCATTATTTTTCGTTCGTCTGACAATAAAAGGGATGTGATTGTCCCCTTCACCAAAGAGAGCCAAAATTTGATTAGTATTATGACTGACAAATTGATCCGAAATACTGCGCAGACTTTTAGCATCATCACTTGGAATGGTTTCAATAACGAGTTCAATACCACTTTGCAGTTTTTCCACGTGGCTAAAAAGAGCGCTCGTTCCACTGTTTGATAAAACTTTTATTTTGAGTTGTTCATTTTCTTTTTTGAGTTCAATCGCATTTTTCTCTCGTTTTTTTATTTCCGTGAGAAGCTCACCAGATGGAAGAGAAAAGTGTTGCTCCAGATTTTTAAGATGCATCGATCTGTCTTCTAAATAAGCAAGAGCGGTTTGTGAGGTGAGTGCCTCAATGCGTCTAATACCGCTGGCTAGAGAGCTTTCAGACGTTATGACAAAACAGCCAATTTCGTTAGTGGCGTTAACATGGGTTCCTCCACAAAGTTCCGTAGAGAAATCTTGCATGGTAATGACGCGAACTTCATCGCCATATTTTTCTCCAAAGAGTGCCATGGCCCCTTTATTCATCGCTTCATCTTTTGTCATCACTTGCGAGCTAACAACAGCTCCTTTGCTAATTTGTTCATTCACTAGAGAGCTTACTTGGTGTAACTCACTGGCGGTGAGTGCTTTGTCGTGAGTGAAGTCAAAACGCAGGCGTGTTTCATCGACACTCGATCCCGATTGTTTCACGTGGGCACCCAGCGTTTTAATAAGCGCGGCTTGCAGTAAGTGAGTGGCGGAGTGATTCTTCGCCGTGAGCTTTCTTTTCGCTCTGTCGACATGTAATTCGTAAGACTCCTCAGAAAGAGTGCATCTTTCTAAATAGTGAACGATCAGATCATCTACTTTTTTAAGAGTGTTTAAAACCTTGAAGGAGCCGATGAATCCAGTGTCTCCGGCTTGACCACCTGATTCTCCATAGAAAGGAGTTTTATCAAAGAGGGCAAGCGTGTAATGTTCAGTGGTTTTACTGGCGAGAAGTTTTGCAGTCGTGTGTGTTTCACCATAGCCAACAAACTTGGTTGCGCCAAATTTTTCCTTCCATTCAAAGAAAAGAGAATTGTCTTCACCTTGAGTAAAGTGACTGCTCGCGCGCGAGCGCTCTCTTTGCTCTTGCATCGCGCTGTTAAATCCGTCATGATTTAAAGTGAGTTTATTTTCTTGAAGGATAACCTCCGTTAGGTCGAGTGGAAAACCAAAAGAGTCATAAAGCAGAAAAGCTTTTTCTCCAGGTAAAATAGTTTGTTTATTATTTTTTACTTTAAGCATTT
>CAYQEW010000073.1:0-8297 GCA_964416605.1 uncultured Bacteriovoracaceae bacterium
AAAACTCTTCTAAAGCATTTCAAACTTCCGAAATAGTCTGCTTGACCTTCATTGGCAGCCCATTGCTTGAAGAATATAAGAGTTCTTACTTTCGGCACGCCTCCGATATGGTGACCGATCTCATGACAAGCTACCAATGCAAGAGCATCAGTTGTTGCTTCTTTGTGACGAGCAAGACCGCCGTACATCTCAACATTGGCTTTGCCATTTGCAGGATAAGCCACAGCATTGACAGTCCCATCATCCCATTTACGAATAATATTGAGATCAAGTCCCATCTTTTGCATAATTGGTGCGTAGGTATTTTCAACTTTATCTAAAACATTATTAAAATCATTTTCTTCCATTGTTGTTGGAGCAAAAGTAAGTCCATTGTCTTCTGGAATGTACTCATTGTTTGGTGGGGCAAATCCTCCCTTACCGTCCATTGAACAAGAAAATGATTGCATGGATAAGCTCATGATGAGCGCGATTATTATAGTTTTCATTTAAACACCTCCTATGTGTTACAACTAAATATTTGTCCATTCTAGGAATTATTTTCCATGCTTGCCAAGTCATGTAAGAAAATATAAGGGCAAAAGTAAGTTTATCTTTGAATCAAAACACTCAAGTTTTCTTTGTTTATGACGATAAGAAATGTAATGAGTTCAATATTTAAAGATGCCATTAGTAATTTTCTTCAGCCAATCGCCGAGCTTCTCGATGATCCAAAAGTTTCAGAGGTCATGATTAATGGGCCCTTTGAAATATTTGTAGAAAAGGGCGGACTTGTTTATAAAACAGATAAAAAATTTTCCAGTGAAAATGATTTACTTTCTGCGATGAGGTCTATTGCGCAATCAGTGGGAAGAGTTATTGATGAAAACAATCCAAGACTTGATGCTCGTTTGCCCGATGGTTCACGTATTGCAGTCGTACTTCCTCCAATGGCTAAGAATGGAACAACTGTTGCGATTAGAAAATTTTCGAAAGAAAAATTAACACTAAAAGATCTTATTCAGTTTGGCTCTCTGTCTGCGGATGCAGCAAGATTTTTAGATATATGCGTTCATCTGGGAAAAAATATGTTGGTCTCAGGAGGAACAGGGTCGGGTAAAACGACTATGTTGAATGTCCTTGGTTCTCGTATTCCCGACACTCAAAGACTTATTATTATCGAGGATTCTTCTGAGTTACAGATAAAATCAAATCATGTCGTTTGCTTTGAAGCTCGCAAGGAAAGTGAGCAAAAAGGCTTGAGCGAAGTTTCTATTCGCGATCTTGTTATGTCTGCCATGAGACTTCGTCCGGATCGTATTATTGTTGGAGAAGTAAGAGGGCCTGAGGCTCTTGATCTCGTGCAAATTATGAATACTGGACATGACGGCTCAATGGGAACGGTGCATGCGAATACGCCCAAAGATGCTTGCACAAGATTAGAAACATTATGTTTGATGGGAGATACCAAAATACCAGGCGATGCAATTAGGCTTATGATTGGGAGCGCTCTTCATATTGTTGTTCAGTGTGCAAGATACCATGATGGAGGAAGAAGAACTTCTCATATTTCTGAAGTTCTGGGAGTCGATCAACACGGACGATACATTACAAAAGATATTTATCGCTGGGTGCAAACAGGCAAAGACCCACAAACCGAAAAGTTTATAGGAGAAATGGTGCCTTGTGGTTATGTTCCAAGTTTTTTTGATGAAATCATTGTGAATAAGTTACCTTTTCCTAAAAGTAAGTTTATGGCTCCTGAATGGCTAGATGAGCATATTAAAAAGGCTGCTTAAAAAATCTAAAAAAAATATATAATTATCCTTTAAAAATGTTTAAGCTATTCTCATTAAATCAATAATGAGGAGCTTTGGTATGTCAAAAATAAAATCAATTAAAGCAAGGCAAATTTTAGATTCAAGAGGAAATCCAACGATTGAAGTAGAAATGCAGAGTACTCTTGGTAACATTGTCCGCGCTGCGGTTCCTTCAGGGGCTTCTACTGGTTCCAAAGAAGCTCTTGAATTAAGAGATAATGATCCCCTTATATATTCAGGAAAATCTGTTCTAAAAGCAGTTCAAAATATAAATAATATCATCGCTCCAGCATTGATTGGAAAAGATACAGAGTCTCAAAGAGAAACAGACTATGCCATGCTAGAGATGGATGGAACTGAAAATAAATCAAAACTAGGAGCCAATTCTCTATTAGGAGTAAGTCTTGCTCTTTCTCGTCTGGGCGCAATGGATGTTGGCAAAGATTTATACTTGTATTTGAATCAAAACTTAGCAGCGCCGGCTCAAATGAAATTTGGCACATTGCCCATTCCAATGATGAATATCATTAACGGAGGTGCCCATGCTAGCAACAATATTGATATTCAAGAATTTATGATTGTGCCGAAATTGAAAGATTCTTTTTCTCGTAATTTACAAGCAGGAGTCGAGGTTTTTCACCAATTAAAAAAAATTCTTTCTTCTCAAGGACATTCTACAAGTGTTGGTGATGAAGGTGGATTTGCTCCTAATTTAAATTCAAATCAAGATGTTATTGAGTTTATCCTTAAAGCTATTGAAAAAGCTGGATATAGGCCAGGTGAAAACTTTTTCATTAGTCTAGACTGCGCTGCCAATGAATTTTTCAGTGAGACAAAAAATAAATATACGATGAATGGAAAAGATTACTCCAGCGCAGAGCTCATCAATTATTATGAAAACTTAGTTAGTCAATATCCAATATACTCAATTGAGGATGGCCTACATGAAAAAGATTATTTATCTTGGACTCATTTAACAGAAAAAATTGGAAAAAAAATATTATTAGTTGGTGATGATTTATTTGTAACGAATAAAAAAATATTTGATGTTGGTATTAAAGAAAAACAAGCAAATGCAATACTTATTAAACTGAATCAAATTGGCACACTCACGGAAACATTTGAAACAATTAAGATGGCCTACGACAATAAATTTACTGCAATTATTAGTCATCGCTCGGGAGAAACGGAAGATAGTTATATTGCAGACTTGGCAGTGGCAACGGCGTCAGGACATATTAAAACAGGTTCGGGATGTCGCAGCGATAGAATTGCCAAATACAATCAACTTTTGAGAATTGAGGAACATTTAAGCAATGCCAGTTACCCAACTTTGTAAAATTTTATTTGTTCTTTTTTTATCTCATTCTGTACTCGCGCAGCTTCCTTTTGCGTATGGGATAAAACGTAAAGCCTACCGAGTGGAATCCCAGACCTCGGTACTTCAAAGTGCTTCCAGTTTTGATGCTTCTGGAACTCAGGTTACATTTCAAGAAGGAGAGGCTTTTACCATGGTCAATACTTCTCTTGGAATGTATTATGGTTGGACCAATGAAGTCGAGTTAGGAGCATCACTTCGTTATAGAATGGTGGGAATTAATTCACTGGAAACATCTTCCAATTCTATCGTTTCAAATCGTGCGAGTGGCTTAGAGTCAATTCAAAGTCTTGTTCGTTATAAATTTAAACCGATTAAAAATTTTTATTATTCAGCGCAATTTGCCTTTCGTTATGCTCTCTATAAAAACAAAGAATATGATTCAACTAAGCCCCTTGATTTCATGGTTCTTGGTGATGGTGGAAGTGAGGTTGAGGTTGGTTTGAATACTTCTTATCTTTTTTCAGAATCTCTCCACAGTCTGAGTGCAAAATTATTTTTTAGGAATCCAGGAACCACCTTGTCTGAGGAAATACTCACTCAAGTTCAAGGAAATTTGCAATACTCTAAACTGGGTATTTATGCAGGATTAGAGTATTTATTGTCTCTTAAGAAAGATGAGTTTAAAGATAATCCCACTCAAAAACCTTCAATTGGTGAAGCTCAGACTGAAATGTTTAACGGGGTGAATCGCTCATGGATGGCACCTTATATTGGTGTGAGTTATAAAATTGGAGATAGTTGGATGTTTGCTCTCGACTATAAGAAAGCGATATCTGGCGTTTCGATAGATGCTTTTCAAGCAATTTCATTCAGTCTTTTTTACAGCGTCGATAAAAAAGTTGAAATTAAAGAAGCGCATGAAAAATTTAAAAATTACAGCAAAGAAGCTTATATCTTAAAAATATCAGATAAGAAAAAATATTTTCTTATCGATCAAGGTTTAAGTAGCGGTATAAAAAATGGAATGTATTTTGATATTTATGATTTTGATTATAAAGGTCAAAATACTTTGATTGCGAGAGCCGTAGTTGTTGAGGTTAAAGCAAGTAAATCTGGTCTGCAAGTTTTGAAATACTACAGTAAAACTGAAATAAAAGAAGGAATGGCTGCGAGAGGTGAGCCACTCAATTAGCCCACTAAATCAGATAGCTCAGTGAGAGATATTGCTTGTTTGGCATCGGAGATAGAATTTTTTGGATCTGGATGGCATTCAAGCATCATTCCATCAAAAGGCATTTGCAAAATAGCTTTTGCGATCGAAGGTATAAAGAGAGAGTTACCGCAACCATGGCTAGGATCAACAATAACGTCATAGTCAGTTTCAAATTTCATTTTTAAAGCTAAGCATAAGTCAAGCGTGGTGCCTTCCGGAGCACAGTGGTTACGGGTTCCTCGCTCACAAAGGATAATATTTTTTTTATTCAATCCATAAGATTCGTAATATTTTGCCGCTTGAATCCATTCAAAAAAAGTATTTGCAAAACCTCTCTTTAAAATAATTTTTTTATTCTGACTTTCAAGTAAAGGAGCTAGGCTTTTATGCAATTCGAAATTTTGCATATTGCGTGTGCCAATTTGAAAAATATCTGCGTAAGGAGCAAGGATATTAAACTGTTCCACAGAGCATATTTCAGATACTAATTTTAAGGTCGGATATTTTTTTTTGATTTCTTCTAAAATAGGCAATCCTGTTTTGCCTAAGCCCTGAAAAGAATCAGGGCTTGTGCGAGGCTTAAAAAGAGGTGCACGCATATAGTTTATTTTAAGATCAATGAGGGTTTGAGCAATCTGATCCATTTGCTCCATTGATTCCATTGAGCAAGGTCCTGCGATAATATATTGAGCCATTTTTTTCCCTTAGACTGAGCAAATTTATCACTTTATTGTAAATCACGAACTATAGGTTACAATAAAAGGAATATAATATTAAAACATTTCATGTGACAAGGAACTCATTATGAAACTGATGACTTTATTTTTCTTTTTACTTAGTTTTTCGGCTCAAGCTAAAAGATTTACAAATCAATACATTGAATTTGAATTGCCTACTGGATGGGAATGCTCCTTAGAGGGGACAGAGTGGGTGTGTCAAAGCGAAAATGAGGATCGTAAAAAAGAAGCAATCATTATTATGGCGGCTAAAATAAGAGGCGAAAATGATTCTCTCGATGAGTATCAGGCATATTTAAATCAAAAAAAGACTTACGCACTTCCAGGAGGAAGTACTCAGGTCTCTGAACCTAAATATACAAAAGTTATTAGCATTAATGATCAGCGTTGGATTGATGCTCTTCATCTTGCTTCGGAAATTCCAGGCTTTTACACTCGCTATATGGCGACGGTGAAAGAAGACCTTGGGGTCGCGGTGACGTTTTCAGTGGGTAAGGATCTTTACGCCACTTATCAACCTATATTTGATAAAATTATTGAGTCCATGCGCGTATTTAGACAAAAACAAGTCAATATGGACGACCTTAAATCTGATAAGAAAGGTGATCTTGGAGACACTCAGTTCATTCCCGATGAAACAGGGTTAGAACTCAACAAGAAAACAACGGCTCAAAAAAGAAAGACGGATGATAATTCTTCGTTATGGATTATTATAGGGCTTGCTGCGGTGGGTGGGATTTTAGTGTTTTTGCGCAAAAATAAGAAAAAATAGAAGGGCGTTGTAAAAAACGCCTTATTTATTGGGCATCTTCTTCTCTCAACTCATAAGTAATTCAGTAACTTATCCTCAAATATTCAGAATATTGTGATTCTTGCCGATAATAAGGGTATGAAGCAAATAATATTATTTTTATTTTTTATTTTAATTTATTTTCCTGCTGAAGGGGCACCTGCTATTTCTTGTAAGGAAGCCCAAAGCTATGAAGAAATTTCAAAGTCTCTGGATCAAAATATTTTGGCTAGTTTTACAAAAGTTGTTTCCGATGAACAACTAGAGACAACTATTGAAACAACAACTACAGAGACGGTTGGAAACAAGACAGTCGCGACAAAAAAAAGTGAAACAACCAAAAAACAACCAGAGTTTAAAGCCTCTGCAGTGCCGAGTGAGGGAGTTCCTGGTATTTGTTCTTTTATTTTTAAAACAAATCCATTTACAAATCCTATCACCGAAAAAGATATAAATACTCAGAACCTACTTTCTCTTGCTTTCTCTCGTTATGGTGGAGATAAAAATCCAGATAAAAAAAGTTCTCTTATTAATGTTTTTAATGAATTTGTTTTACCTTGCAAAGCATTTAGTGCCATGGCGAGTATAAACAATTGGCAACATGATTCAGTGGGAGGTGCCGCTCCTGCTGCGAATGGCCAAGCGCAGCCTCAAGTGGCTTCTGGAGGCTGTGTTAAAAGAGGTTCATTCACGGCAGATTATAAAAGTTGCAAAACAATATCGGGACTGATGGTTGCGGTAGGTGTTTCTGAAATGGGAATGGGAACTTATCAAAAAGTTGATATGATGAATCACAGTGAAAAGTTAACGGATGATTTAAATAAAAGTAAGGATGATTTACAGGTAAAATCAATTAACGCGATGAAATCAAATACTGAAAAAGAATCTTCTCAAAAAAATCAACAGGCAATGTTTCAATCGGCTAAAGGGGCGAGTCTTCTTGGATCCATTGCAGGATATATTACGCCTAAAAATGCTGCAAAACATTGCGAGGGGGCTTATCAAGGGTGTTGCGAGTACGCCGTTAAAAGTCAATATACTGGTTGGTTTTTTTCTAATCAACAAATGAAAGATCAAGCTTTAGCGATGGGCGTAAAGGCGATGGGCCAAGCCGCCATGGATAAGCTAATGGCAGAACAGTTAAAAAAACGTGCAGGGATGCTAGGAAATTTAGAAAAAGCAGTTGCCGAAAATGGCTCAACTGATGGATTTCAAGATTGGCAGGGAAATTACTGTCAAACTCCACAAGGGCAAGCAGATGCTCAATGTATTAATAGGGGAAATGGTTCTTCTGTTAGGCCGACAATGCAGGGAAGTAGTTTTGAGATAGGCTCTCTTGGAGGATTAGGAGCAGGGGATACCAATGCCCTTGGAGGAAGTAATAATGCTGCGAATGGAAAAAAATTGGCAGCTCTTGATGATATTAAAAAAGGTTTAGTTGATTTTGATGCCGCGGCAAAAGATGGAGGCTCCATCGGTGGTTCTGCTGCTGGGTTTAAAGCACAGGGGCCATTAGCGGCAGTGAGCGGAGGATCTGGCGTCGGGGGCGCAAGTAGTGGGGGAGCAGGAAAATCCTCTGGAGATCCTTCAGCGAGTTCCGGAGCCAGAAATTCGGCAGATAGTGGTCCTTCAACCAATGTCAGTCGTTATGGAAAAGGGAAAGGTGGAACTTCTTGGAAGCGCTATGATGGCACGGGAAGAGGAGGAAAAGATGAAGAGCCAGCAAATGCTTTTGCAGGGCTTTTTGATCAACCCTCAGAGGATCGAGAAATTGCTTCGAGTGATGAAATCGCGCAACAAGGGAGTGATTTGTTCCAAAAAATTTCAATTCGTTATGAACAAGTAAATGATGAAAATAGATTACTTAAGCAATAATTGATGAAACCGAAATTATTTTATTATTCAATTCAAATTCATGAGAGACATTTGGATGTCTTTGCACATGTTAATAATTCGGTGTACATGCAGTTCTATGAAGAAGCAAGGTGGGATATTCTAAATATTTTAGGTTACGGTTTGGATTATATTCAAAAGCACAGACAAGGTCCTGTCTTACTTGAATCACATATTTATTTTAAAAAAGAGTTAACGAATAGAGAAAAAATTCAAATAGAAACTCATTTTGAATTTAATGAATCTAAAATATTTAAAATAAAACAACGCATACTAAAAGAGTCAGGAGTAGTGTCTTCTGAAGCAGAGTTTGTAGTTGGTTATTTGAATTTAAGCGAAAGAAAACTCATACCCCTTCCTCAAGATTGGCTTGATAAAATTCATGCTGATTAAAGTACTTGCTTGGGTTTACCAAAACCTTTTACTTTGCTATCTTTGAGTTATGTTTTTTGGATTTTCAGAGCAAGATATTTTTACTTTTTTTTCAGCCTACGCTTATAGCCCAGGTATTGTGTATATCGGTATTTTTGTTTTCATGCTTTTA
>CAYQEW010000074.1:0-7925 GCA_964416605.1 uncultured Bacteriovoracaceae bacterium
ATCCGTTGACCCTGTTTCTACCACCTCACCCATATACATAAAAATAGTTTCATCGGAAACCCTTCTGGCTTGAGCCATTGAGTGAGTCACAATAAGAATCGAATAAAATTCTTTTAACTCTAAAAGCAGAGTTTCAATATCTTGAGTGCCTTTAGGATCAAGCGCCGAGCAAGGTTCATCGAGTAAGATAAGTTTTGGTTTAAGAGGTAAAAGACGAGCAATGCAAAGCTTTTGTTGTTTTTCAAGCGAAAGGCCCGTTGCCAGACTCCCTAGTTTATCTTTTAAATCTTTCCATAGACCAACTTGCTTGAGGCTTTCTTCAACTCGTTCATCTAAAAATTTTTTGCGCAAATCTTTGCGTGGAATATGGGTCTTAAGTCCAAAGACTAAATTGTCATAAACACTTAAAGGGAGAGGATTCGGTTTTTGAAAAACCATTCCGACATTTTTGCGAATTTCGGGAAGACTACTTTGAGGACTATAGATATCGGCACCAAAAATTTTAATGGAGCCGTGATGCGAAACACCGCCAGCTCTTTCATTGATGCGGTTCATACATTTTAAGAGAGTGCTTTTCCCACAACCCGATGGGCCTATCAGTGAAGTAATTTTAAGCGAAGGAATCTCGAGATTGATATTCCTTAGAGCTTGAAAGTCACCGTAGGAAAAACTAAATTTTTTAATACTAACTGCTGCATTTTCCATTATCCGAATATTCCTTCAATATAGTCTTGGGTTTTTTGATTTTTGATTTTGCCATTAAAAATATTTTGATTGATATCGAGATCAAGGATATCTCCATGGAGCATCATGGCAGTGCGATCTCCCAAACGTTTGGCTTGGTTAATCACATTAGTTACTAGAATAATGGTCATTGTTTTTTTGAGGTCTTTAATAACTTCTTCAATTTTCATCGTGGTGACAGGATCAATGGCGATAGAAAATTCATCGAGACATAAAACTTCTGGACGATGAGAGAGCGCGCGCGCAATGGTGAGGCGTTGTTGTTGTCCTCCCGAGAGTTTGGTGGCGAGTCCATCTAAGCGATCTTTGACTTCATCCCAAAGGGCTGCCTTGCGCAAACAATCTTCAGTGAGGTCTTCAAGGTAGCGTTTATCATTAATGCCAGCCATTCGGGGAGCAAAACTCACATTGTCTTTTATGGACATCGGAAGACCTACAGGCAAGGGATTCACCATTCCAATACGGCGGCGAAGTTGCGTGGAGTCTTGATCTTTATAGATCGTTTCACCATCTAAAAGAATATCGCCGCTGACTTTTGCTTTCGGAATAAAATCAGTCATGCGGTTGAGACATTTAAGGAGTGAACTTTTTCCTGAGTTGGCTGGACCTATTATGGCGAGAATCTCATGCTCAAAAACATCGAAGGAAATAGTATCAATCACTTTTTTATCAAAATAAGAAACAGAAAGATTTTTAATTTGTAATTTTTTTTTCATTTTAAACTACCATTTTCTTTGAGCTCTAAAGTAAGCGCGAAGAGCTATGCTGATTATATTAAAAAAAAGAATAAGCAAAATAAGAACGAGGGCGGTGGCGTAGGGATAGGCATCGGGAACACCCACGACTTGAGTGGAAATAGTGAAAAGGTGCATGGATAAAGACATACATTGATCAAAAACAGTTTTGGGCAAGAAAGGAAGATAGAAGGCAACGCCTGTAAATAAGATAGCAGCTGTTTCGCCTGCGGATCTACTGACCGCAAAAATCATTCCAGTTAAAATACCTGGCAGAGAATTGGGTAAAACAATATGGCGAATTGTTTGTAGTTTTGAGGCGCCCACATTCCACGAAGCCTCACGATAGCTTTGGGGAACGGCGCGCAGAGATTCAAGAGTTGAAGTGATAATGACCGGCAGATTCATAATCGCAAGAGTGAGAGAGGCTGCGAGAATACTTGTGCCTAAATTAAGAAAAAGAACAAATGCTCCTAAACCAAAAAGAGCGTGAACAATACTGGGAACTCCCGCCAGATTAAGAATCGCCAGACGAATCATGCGCGTGAGAAAGTTATTGGGTGCATATTCAGAAAGATAAAGTGCGGCAAGAACACCAAGCGGGCACGATACCAGAACACTTAACAGGACGAGATAAAAGGTTCCAACAATCGTTGGGAAGATGCCTCCCGAGGTCATTCCTTCTGTTGGATTTTGCAAAATAAAATTAAGTGATAGAGCAGGAGCTCCTTTAATAAAAAGCCAGATCAGAATAGCTAAGGTTGGGAGAAAAAGAAAAACCGTTAAAATGGAAAGAATATTTTTAAAGTGTTTTTCTTGACGTTGTTTGCTTGCTAAATAATCGGATACTTCAAACATATTGATACCCTATTTTGTTTTTCTGCGAATGAGAATATCCGCAGTGACATTGATCATGAGAGAAAAAAGAAAAAGCACCAGACCGATGACAAAGAGTGCTTGATAGTGTTCTCCTCCCTTAGGCGATTCACCGAGTTCAGCGGCAATCGTCGCCGTGAGTGTTCGACCAGGTTCAAAGATACTGT
This sequence comes from uncultured Bacteriovoracaceae bacterium, assembly GCA_964416605.1. GTDB lineage: Bacteria > Bdellovibrionota > Bacteriovoracia > Bacteriovoracales > Bacteriovoracaceae > CAYQEW01. The sequence goes on from CAYQEW010000074.1 coordinate 2,522, forward strand.
GAGGAATACGAATAGAGTGTCCCGTGGCCATAAGTACAGCCATAGTTTCTCCCAGGGCGCGTCCAACTCCCAGAAGTGCTGCTGCCAGAAGTCCATTCTTCGCCGCGGGAAAAAGAACACGCGTGGCAATTTCCCATTTGGTTGCCCCTAATGACTCAGCGGCTTCGCGATAGGTTTCAGGAACCGCGCGTAAAGCATCTTCTCCAATAGAGACAATGAGTGGAATAGACATCAGGGCTAAAATAAGAGAAGCGTTAAAAATATTGAGCCCGACTGGAATATTAAAAATTTTAATCAGCATTGGATTGACAATCATAATAGCGATAAAGCCCCAAACCACTGAGGGAATTGCCGCTAAGAATTCAATCATGATTTTATAGACTTCACGTTTTCTAGGAGAGCAAAATTCTGAAATATAAAAAGCACAAGCAAGCCCTAAAGGCACAGCCATCAGCATGGAAAGGAAGGTTACGAGAAGTGTTCCCACAATAAGCGCCAGAGTCCCGTACTCAATATTGACAGCTGATCCCGGATTCCAATTGGTCGAAAAAAAAAATTCTGAAAAATGAAAACGCTCAGCAAGGAATGGGTAAGCCTCTTTGAGAATAAACAGAAGGATCGCCAGAATAAAAACGATGGAAGAAATACCACCTATTTTAATGAGCAATTCCCAAAGTTTTTCACTTAAGGGTTTTTTATTGGAAAGCTCAGGATGCTCAATAATTTTTAATTGATTCATCATTTACCTTTTTAGGAGCGGGAACATAGCCTGCTTTGATTGTTATTGCTTCAGCCTGTTTAGACTGAGTCCAAGTCATATAATCGAGAATCGCCTTAGAAGATTTTCCAAGTGTGTACATATAAAGTTCACGAGCAATCGGATAAGTTTTCGATATAGCTGTTTCAAGAGTTGGAAAGATACACTCACCATCATGTGTTTTGGCGACACAGAGAGCTTTAACACGAGGATTGAGATAACCCATTCCGGAATAACCAATGGCGCAGGGAGTTTTCTCAACGAGATCAATTCCTTCTTTGGAGCCATTGAGATCCATCGAGCCCAAGCGCAAATCTTTTTTCTTTCCCAAGATGGCTTCGCGAAAATATTGATAGGTTCCAGAGTTTGATTGTCTGGAGACGCGAATGATTTTATTGTCCTGACAGCCCGGAACAATTGTTTTGCGCACATCGCTCCAATACTCACATTTACCTTCCGCCCCAAAAATACAGGCGAGTTCAGCAATGGTTAAGCCCTTAAGAGGATTGTTCGGATGAGTGAAAACCGCTAAGGCATCCATTCCTACAATAAATTCATGCACTAATTTACCAGTATTTTTTTCTGCCTCAAGCCGTTCTTCTTCTTTTATTTTGCGTGAAGAGTTCGCGATATCAACGGTCTCATTGATGAGAGCAGCAATTCCCGTTCCTGATCCGCCGCCAGAAACAGCGACGGCAATTTGCGGATTAATCTCTTTATAGCCTTCCGCCCAGTACTGAGCGAGGTTGACCAGAGTGTCAGAGCCTTTATTTTGAATAATGATATGATTTTCTCGACGAGTACAGCTATAGAGAATGACTGCCAAAAAAATGGGGAATAAAAACTTTACATTCATGTCCGCAGTTTAGGCCAAAACGGCGCAGAACTAAACAGTTTTGCTCGGACTTTAACCAAACCTTAACTGTTCTCTATGGCTAATTTTTGTGCATTTTTCTTTTTTTTCAACACTTTGCCGACTTAAGTAGCTGAAATTTAGTTATAATACTAGGCATCGTGTTTGCTTCATAATGCTTATTATTCATAAAAGGAGCTTTATGCTGAAGCGCATTCAATTTTTGGTTATTATTCCTTTCGTTGTCCAATCTTTTTCGGGATTTGCTTTAACTGCGGAAAATCCTCTTCCTTGGTATGAGCAATCGCAAAAAGAAAAAACGATGGGAGTTGGACTCAGTAGTGTTATCGCGAAGGGCTATCTTGAAAAAGCGAAAAATGAAGTGATCGTGGCCGTTATTGATGATGGGATTGATATTCATCACGAAGCATTTGTCGGGAAATTATGGACCAATCCGAAAGAAATTGCAGGTAATAATATTGATGATGATCAGAATGGTTATATTGATGATATCCATGGTTGGAATTTTTGTGGGTATCGCAAAGCCGATGGATCCGCAGTGAATGTTCTTGATGATACTTTAGAGATAACAAGACAAAAAATAAAATCACAAAACTTAGAAGCTTATAGCGAAAAAGAAAAATCGGTCATTCTGGCAGGAGCCAAAGCTTATGATGATTTTCTTAAAGTTTCCAATGATATTGTGAGTACCAGAAAAGCCAAGAGAGCTGATTATGAAGTTCTTAAGAAAAAATTTATTGATGGTAAACTTTTAGTGGATTCAGATTTTTCTTTCCTCGCTTTAAAAGATAGCGATGAGAATAAATTAAAAGGGCAAGATGCTTTTCTTGAAAAACTAAAAACGCTTTATCATCAAAAGAATAATCTTTTAACGGCAAGTGTGAAGCAAATTAAAAAAAGATCGGACAATAAGATTTTGGATATTTTTAAAAAAGAACCTAAGTTAGATGTGGAAAAACTTCTCTCCTATTTAATAAGATATAAGAGAGCGGAATCAAAATCAGCTAAAAGAATAGAGGAAAAATTTCTAAAACTTCCTAGCGATGGTAAAAAATATGAAGAGATGTATCAGAATGGTTATTTAAATTTAGCCAAAACAGTTGATCCCTATAAAGACATTGAAGAAGAACTACTTGGTAATAACGATATTGCAGCGATGGATGGAGATATTTCAAGTGCTAGTCATGGAACTCATGTTGCAGGGAGTATTGCCGGACTTTCAAAAACCTTTAGAGGAATTGCGCCCAATGTAAAACTGATGAATTTGCGAGCTGTCGTTGGGGATGAGCGCGATAAACACGTTGCCGCGGCAATTCGTTATGCGGTCGATAATGGAGCAAGAATTATTAGTATGAGTTTTGGAAAAACATTTTCTGATCAACCTGAGTTAGTGAAAGAAGCGACTGCTTATGCTGAGAAGAAAGGTGTTCTTATGGTGCATGCCGCAGGAAATGATTCGGTGAATACAGAAAAACAAAAATTTTATCCGAATGCAGAGAGAGGAAATGGCACTAAGTTTTCTAATTGGATTGAAGTCGGAGCAAGTAGTAGCGTTAAAGGAAAAGGACTTGCCGGAGATTTTTCAAACTTTGGAAAACATAGTGTCGATGTCTTTTCTCCAGGGGTAAAAATTATTTCTTCCGTTCCAACAAAAGTAGGAAGTAAGACATTTAATTATGAAGAATATAATGGAACAAGTATGGCCACGCCAGTTGTTTCAGGAGTGGCTGCATTTTTACTAGGACTTGATCCAAGTTTAACCGCCGTAGAGCTGAAACATATTATTGAAAAATCTGCGATTAAAGTACCGAGATTGGTTTACCAACCGAGTGATGAAGTGAGCAAGAAAAATAAACAAGTCTTTTTTGGAAGTATGTCTAAAACGGGTGGAGTGGTAAATCTTGAGCGAGCGATTAAATATCTTGAGAGTCATTCAGAGAAGAAATAAAAAACTTCTCTACTTTCTGCCTTGCCCAAGGGGTTTTGCGCAGAAAGGTAAGACTTGATTTGATACTGGGATCATTTTCAAAACAACGAATCGGAATATGGTTGGCGAGTTTCTCCCAGCCATATTTTTCTACTAACGTTTCAAGTATTTTTTCGAGAGTGATACCGTGAAGAGGGTCTTTGGGAGAGTTTTGCATTGTTCATTATTAGTTTATTTTGTAGGGCTCGTCTAGTCATAGCTATCAAAAACATGTTAGTTGATTTATATGAAAATGTTTTTTTTCTTGATACATTTTTTTGCCTTTTCTCTTTATGCCGCAAAACCTGATTTCGATTTTTTTTGCAAGCAGCTTTTGCAAAAAGAGCCTCAAATAGAATCTTATGCAAAGCATTTTACGCTAAGTTTTCAAAAAGCAGTTTCTGAAAAATATCTTAAGCAAATTTTTAAAGAAGTTTATCATGATGTAGGTAAATGCCTTTCTTATAAAACAACATTACTTTCCCCTAGTAAATATATGCTCACATTGAGAGGAGATAAAAAATTTGAGGTGAATTTCTCAGCTACTTATGATGAAGGGCAGAATCTTTTTAGTGGTCTTTTACTAAAAGACATCACGGACTCTTCGCTACAAATTAAAAAATGGGCAGATGTCAAAAAATCCCTCAAAAAACTTGATCTCCAAGATAATTTCTCCGCAACGCTCATGACATTAGATAAAAAAATTCATCTTACTTATAATTCAAATAAGCCCTTTGCGATTGGTTCTACGTTTAAACTGTATATTTTAGGAGCACTCGAAAAATCTATTCAAGTGGGGAAACATCAGTGGGAAGAAATTTTACCAATCAAAGAAGAATGGAAATCTCTTCCTTCAGGTATTATGCATACTTGGCCCACAGACAAGGAAGTGACTCTGTATGAATATGCTGAAAAAATGATTTCCATAAGTGACAACACCGCGACTGATCATTTGCTCAATTTTCTCACACGAAATAAAGTAGAGGAAATGCTTCTACAGATGGGTAATTCTAGCGAATCTTCTTATCTTCCATTTTTATCAACCTTAGAAATGTTTAAACTAAAATGGGGAGTAGATCCCGTGGAAACCAAAGAGTATCTTCAAAAAAATAAAGAAGAGCGGTTATTGTTTTTAGAAAAACTAAAAACAATTTCACGAGAACAAGTTGGGACTAATCATATCAGTATGGAAAACCCAACCTTAGTAGATAAATTAGAATGGTTTGCCAGCACGCAGGAAAATTGTCAGGCGATGTTTTATCTTGCCTCTCAAAAGGGCTCTCAGATTCGCTCAATTCTTGCCCAAAATATTCCCTTTGACTTAAAGACCTCTTCTCGTCACTGGTCTTACGTTGGCTACAAAGGAGGATCGGAGCCTGGTGTTCTCAATATGACTTATCTCCTTGAAAGTAAAAAAGGTAGCCTGGCTTGTCTGGCAATGAGTTGGAATAATAAATCAAAAAATATTTCACAAGCACGTTTTTTTGATATTGTGAAAAAAACGCTAGTTTGGGCAGAAACACAGGTTTTATGAAGTTTTTGTTTTGGGCGTTATTTCATTTAACTCCCTAAGAAGATTGAAAAGAAAGATGATGAAGAAAAAGTTGCACTAAGAAATTGTAGTTGGGGCAAACATTAACACATCAAACGATCTAAAAAAAACTGGGCATGCTGGCAGCGGCATCTAGTGGCTTCGATAAGTTCAGCCTGAATTAAATGATCCAGGAGATTTAATCAAATTAATCAGCATACCATTAAGATGATTTGATTGTGTAAGGAGACCTTGTTCATTTAAAAGAAGTAATAA
>CAYQEW010000075.1:0-7921 GCA_964416605.1 uncultured Bacteriovoracaceae bacterium
CTCTGGAGATGTTTATAAGTTTAGTAATGTGCCAATGCCTCATTATTTAGGGATTCAATCGTTGTATTTAAAAACGAGTTATGCGGGAAGCGTTGTTCAGTCGCAGTCGGATTATTTATTGTATTGTGAGTAAAACCAATTGAGATTTATTATTTTATTTTTAATTTTTGCTTGCGCAGAGGGAAACAAAATTTTCTATCATGAAGCACGAAATTATTTTATCAAAAATAATTTTGAGACCAAAAAAGTCGTGGCTGTTGTTCTCAGTACGCGTGCCGCATTTGATGCGATTGCTCAACCCGCCGCGTTCATGGGAGCAAAAGGGCGACCAACGAGTATTGATTTTGAGCATCAAAGCGTGATCGCTCTGATTGGCGATGTTTCCAATAAAAATCCCTCTTTTGAAATAACGAAATTAACCCAAAACAAATCAGAGATTGTGTTGACCTACAAAATAAAACAAGAAGCGCCACAGAGTTATTTTATAAGACCAGCTAAGTTTTTAATTTTAGATAAGAAAAATATTTCGACCGTTCGTTTAGAAGTAGAATGATATTTTTTTATCTTAAAAATTTCGTTGCAATGTTTTTTGAGCTTTCTCAATAAATTTTTTCTTAAGTCCGGCAGGCGAGATGATCTCAATATCTTGGGCATAGACAAAGAGAGTAGCCATAGCTTCTTCGATATTGGTGAATTCGACTGAAAACAATCTTCATGTCTACACTCAAAATGAAGAAGTTATTCAAAATTTCATGAGAGACAAAAATTTTAATCTCATTTTTTCTTTACATTCAAATCATTTTTTATTTGCGAATAAAAAAGTAAAAGCGTTTTATTATTTAAATAAAACACCAATGCACACAGAAGAAGATTCACTTTTACTGGCAGACAGTACACATCAAAACTTTGTTAATAACTGGTACGCCGAATTTAATAAAGAGGAAGGATCAAACTGGGAAACTCCAGATCTTGCAAAACAGCAGAAGGGGCGACTTTTTCTTTTTGAGCATGACAATCAAATCGTTGGAGGTGCCAGTAACACTCTTGTTTCAAACTCTAGGCTTTGGATTGGCAGATTATGGATTGATCCTCGTTATCGTTCGATGGGACATGGACTTCGTTTTATGCGCGCCCTTGAAAATATTGCGTATAAAGAAAATAAAAAAATATCACTCCTTGTCACAGACACCAATGAAAGAGCACTTGCTTTGTATAAAAAACTAAATTACAGCGAAATTTCGCTCAATGCTTATTGGTACAACTCTTAATATTTTAACAGGTTGTTTTCTTTTTCTAAAAAACGATATGGCGTAAGGCTTTATAGTTATTTTTATGAAAGGGAAATAAGTATGCAATTGAATAATTATTTAAATTGGGATATAATACATTTATGCGAATAAATAAATTCGCAAAAGAAAATGGAATCGTTCCATTTGATGAATGGTTTTTGAGTTTAGATAAATCAATACAACCTAGAGTTTGGGCAAGATTAAAGCGTATTGAGTTGATGGATTCTTTGGGTGATTATAAAAAGATAGGAGATATTTTTGAATTGAAACTCTCCTTTTCTAGTGGACTCAGGATTTATTGGGGACAAGAAAAAGAGGGAGTCATTTTACTTCTTACCGCAGGGAATAAATCGACGCAAAAAAGTGATATTAAATTGGCCCAGAAATATTGGGAGGAATACAATGCCTAAAAGATCAGTGAATTGGGAAAAAGGACTTTCGACTAAGCTTATTAATAATTCGCGAGATCGAAAAAAGTATTTTCTAGCATTACTCCAGGAAGGATTTTCTTGGAGAGAGGCTTTGAAAATTGTTATCGATACAATTGGAGTTAAAGAGTATGCAGAACTTTCAGGTATCAAAGCTCCGAATCTTATTGCTCAGCTTTCCCTTGAAAAAGACATACGCTTAAGTACACTGCTCAAAATGATTGAGCCCCTTAATGTTCATTTAAGTTTTCGAGATTAAGCCAAAATCGGCATCAAATAATTAACGACACTGAGCCCAAATCCTGAAACCAGTGGAATCGTTAAATTGTCATCGACACCAAAAGCCGAAAGAATTTCCGAACAGGTTCCAATCACACCGCCCAAAAAAGAAAAAATAATAATTTTAAAAGGCGAGGCATCTGGAGAGCTTAGGGAAACATAGAGCGCGGTTATAAAAGAGCAGAGGAAAAAACCAGCTAAACTTCCTTCAAGTGATTTATTGGGAAGAATTTTATTTTTGCCGTAGAGAACCCCAAAAAGAGAAATAATGGGGTCAGAGAAAACGAGGAAGAAAACGCTTAAAAGAGCGACCTTCTCAGAGAAAAACATAAGCGAGAGAGAAACGCCAATCGCATAATAAGGCAGACCGCTGGCTCCGTGTTTTTCCGATTCGCGCATAAATGGGCCCGCGATCTTAATAATGAGATTATTAAGCATGGCGTATTTAACTCGTAAATAGTCGAGAATAAAGCCTGTCATGGCGAATAAAAAAGTAAATTGAATGCAAAATTCAAGGGTGATGACTTTGGTGTAAAAGAGAGTAAGTCCAGTCGCTCCCCAAATAATATGCCAAAGTTTGCGATTTATATGGAGATCAGATCTTGCTGCTAAAACTGTATTCATATCCTCAAATCAAACCATAGTTCAGAAGTCATTTCCACTAAAAAGGGCATTAATTGAAATTTTTTCCAGTTTTTTTTAATTAAATATTTGAAATCTCGAAAAATGCACGGTACGATTTATTTACTAGTAGCAACAAAAGAGGTGTCCATGGATGCGATAACTCAAAGCATTAAACCGACCGTACTCACTATTGCAAGCGGCAAGGGTGGAGTAGGTAAAACATTTTTCTCTTCTCATTTAGCCCAGTCTTTAGCAAAAGATGGCAAAAAGGTATGTACTATTGACCTCGATTTTACGGGGCCTAATTTGCATACACTGATTCCACCGAATAATACGGCAAAGAATATTGCGCAGTGGCATCCAGGGCTTAGTTTAAGTAAATTTGTCACCAAGACCCATGTCTCCAATATTGATATTATTATTGGTTCGACGTTTTTTTCACCGTTTTCTTGTGAAGTCGATTTGTGGAAAAATATAAAAAATCTCTCCTATGATTTCATCATTCTAGATCTTGGGGCAGGTAGCGAGTGGACCAAGACCTTATTTTATACTCAAGCAGATAAAAGAATTCTCATGATGAAGCCCGAGCCGACCTCAATAGAGAATCATTATCATTTTGTAAAAATGAGCCTTTATCATCAACTCATGGCAGAGCCTTCATGGGATGATTTAAGGCCACTCATTCACGATTTTTTTTGTTTCAGAAAAACAAACTGCCATGATTAAAAATCTTGTAAGTGAAATTAGTGCGATTGATAAAAAATTCTACAAAACAGTTCATCATATTCTCAATAATCTGAGATACTCACTGGTGATGAATATGATTTCTGAAGACTATCAAACTCATTTGGGAAAGATGGTTATTGATAATACTTATGAGGCTTTTCAAATCCAAGGAAACGCTTTAGGAAATATTACTTTTAATGGTGAATTGGTGAGCAATTGGAAAGGCTCGCAGTTTGTCGATACTCGTTTCGGCCAAAATATAATGTTATAAAAAGGAGATTTTATGATGACTAAAAATTATTATAATATTTTACAAATTAATAGAGATGCTCCTTTTGAAGAAATTAAAAATGCCTATCACTCATTGGTGAAAATTTATAATGCCAAAATGCTTTCTAATTATTCACTTTATAAAAATAATGATATTGATGGCAAAATTGAAGAAATTGAAAATGCTTATCATGTTTTAAGTGATGCAGAAAAAAAACAACTTTACGATCAATCTCTTGAGTTTACGAAAACTGATTCTTTTCTACAAAATCTTCCTTCCTATGAAATTAAATACGATACGAATAATGATTTTGAAGTTCGTATTAAAAGCACTCAATTTTTTACGGGATCCTTCTTACAAGAAATTCGTCAGTATAAGAATATAACACTTTCTCAGATGGAAGAAATCACAAAGGTTTCATCCAGACATTTAGAAAACATTGAAGCAGATAATTACAATCAACTTCCTGCGGATATTTATGTTCGCGGGTTTTTAATTCAATATGCTAGAGCACTCAAGCTCGATGAAACCTTAGTGACAAAAAGTTACTTAAAATTGCGAAATGAAAAATCTCTTCCATGATCACTTTATTACTGAAGAAAAAGATTTAGCGTACAACCGCCTAGATAAAGCTCTGGCGGTTCGTTATCCCAATCTTAGCCGAACTGCGATTCAGCAAGCCATTAAAGAAGGTGAAATTTACGGTCAAGATGAAACGGTTTCCGCGAATCAAAAACCAATCCTAGGTCAGAAAATTTTTATTAATATCGCGCAAGAAGTTCGAGAGAAAATGCTTGAAGAAGATATTAAGCTAGATATTCTCCATGAGGATGATGATTTACTTTTTATCAATAAACCAGCAGGTATGGTGACTCATCCAGCGGTAGGCAATAGCACCGGAACTCTCGTGCACGCACTATTGCATTACCTCCCAAGTATTCGCGATGTCGGCAATGCTAATCGCCCCGGAATCGTGCACCGTCTTGATAAGGGTACTTCGGGAGTTATGGTTATTGCGAAAAATCAAAAAACCTATGAAGCGTTGGTCGAGATTTTTTCACAGCATTTAATAGAGCGTCATTATGAAGGTTTTATTCTCACCAAAAATACTCCTCCTTTTCAAAAAATAGAAACTCTCTACGGTCGTCACCGCAATCACCGTCTTAAAATGACGACGAAGGTAAGAGAGGGAAAAAATGCAATAACCTATGTCAAAGTACTTAAGCATCGGGATCTTCTGCATTATATGGAATTTAAATTAGAGACAGGGCGCACCCATCAAATCAGAGTGCATTGTGCTGAAATTTTAAAAAGCCCTATTTTACTGGATCCGATTTATGGAAACCCCGCTCAAGATATTTCCAGACTAGATGAGTCGCTGCGAGATAAATTAAGGGACTATCCTTTTCAACTTCTTCATGCCAGATCTCTTGCCTTAAAACATCCAACAACGGGTGAGTACTTGCGTGTCACGACTTCCCCTCCCGCCATTTTTGAGAGTATAATCGATTTTATTTAGGAGTTTTATATGGAAAAAAAAGGTTTAACGACTCAAGGACTCACTCCTTGGAATAGTCTCGTTGTGGTCCTCTCAATCGCGATGATTTGTATTGGTATTTATCTCACTCGTCATTACTATCATGTGCATTTTCCAGATGGCCTGCAAGATGAATCGAGTATTTGTAATATCTCTGGTTTTTTTAATTGTGATAGTGCCACCAATTCCGTTGCGGCGCAGATCTTCTCCATTCCGACTGCATTTATGGGCTTTTTGATTGGGCTTTTTGTTATTCTGAGTACCCTATTTCCCTCTGCAAAACATGAAAAGACCGTAAGTTTTTTAGTGCTCTTAAATGCACTAGGTTGTTTGCTCTTTTTAGGTTTTTCTTTGTTGGTGCTAAAATCGCTTTGTCCTCTTTGTACCCTTTACTATATTTGTTCTTTTATACTTTTAGCGGTTTTTCATCTTTTTAGTCCTTTTGGCAAAATACCTGATGTGAAAATTTTGGGTATTTGGAGCATTGTTGTTTTGCTTTCTGGATTTTATTTTCATAAAGATATTTCTAAACTCAAGGCAGATCAGAATTCTATTAGCGCGCAAATTATTGATCAGTTTTATAAATTGCCCGTTAATCCTAATCCTTCGATAGAATCGGAGTTTCGCGTAGCGAGTGCGACACAAAATTTTTTAGATGCGCCTATTCGCATTACTGTTTTTTCTGATTTTCAATGCCCTGCTTGTAAATTTTTTGCGGATCAATTAGAAGCAGTTCTTCCTGAATTTCAAGGCAAAATAAATATCCAGTATTTCTTTTATCCTCTCGATATTGCCTGTAATACTGAAATGAAAAATGCGCTTCACCCATTTGCTTGTAAACTTTCAGAGATTGCCGCTTGTCATAAAGATGATTTTGCAAATTTTCATAATAAGCTCTTTAAAGATCAAGAGACGATAGATGAAGCTTATATCAATAATTTACTTACTCCTGAAATAAAAAAATGTATGGAAGAACCTCGCACAAAAGAACTGGTTTTAAATTCTTTGAAGGTCGGAAATAGCGAGTTTAAAGTGATAGGAACTCCAACTGTTCTGATTAATGGAAGAAAGATAAAGCCTTTACCTTCTGCGATGTATAAAGATCTTTTTAAAGGTATTTTGGCGCGTGAAGCAAAATAAAATTTTTGAGACGCACTGTCATCTTGATTATTTTACCAGTGAAATTGAATCAACTCTTCTGGCTTGTGAGCAAGTAGGGGTTGATCGTCTCATGACGATTGCAGTATCTCCAGACAATTTAGAAATTGTCTCAAAGCTTTCCCAGACTCATTCTCAGGTTTACTGCTCCCAAGGAATTCATCCTCATGAAGCGAAAAATGTGACTGATGAAACATACCAAAAAATTGAGTACAATCTTAAAAATAATCCTAAAGTGATTGCGATTGGAGAATGTGGTTTAGATTATCACTATGATTTTTCGCCCCGTGCAATTCAGCAAGAAGTTTTTGAGAGGCAACTTCATATAGCCTGCGAAAACGATTTGCCCGTTGTTATTCATACGAGAGAAGCAGATGACGATACACTTTTGATCCTTAAAAATTTTTCATCTAAGCTGAAGAGAAAAGGTGTGCTTCACAGTTATACCTCTTCTCTTGAACTCGCAGAATGGGCACTCAGTGAAAATTTCTATTTAGGTTTTAATGGTATTATTACTTTTAAAAATGCGCAGAATGTAAGAGATATTTTAGAGGCAACTCCAATAGATCAAATCTTAACGGAGACAGATGCCCCTTATCTCAGCCCGATTCCGATGCGCGGCAAACAAAATAGGCCTTTTTATTTGCCTTATGTGTTACAAAAAATTATGGAAATAAAACAAACACAAGATGCTTCTATTTTTTATCAAAATGCGATGAAGCTATTTAAGATAGAAGAGCCCCCACAAACTTAATCAAAACTCCTAAGAAAATCTGAAATAAAAGAATGTGTTTCATAAAGTGCTCCTCGTTCATAAGATGGTTATGAAATCTTAAGAAGCAATAGTTATGCCAATAAAAATGAGAATATTGGTGGCAAAATGCCACCAATATTTTACTTTACGATGATATTACAGATTTTATTGGGGACATAAATAACTTTAGTGATCTCTTTGTCCGCAATAAATTTAAAAATGCTTTCTTCCGATTTCACAGCGTCAAGAAAAGTCTCTTGAGCTGTATCTAAATCAACTTCAATGGTGCCACGGGTTTTACCGTTGACCTGCACTGCCATTGTTATCTTATCATCGATAACAAGTTCTTGATTATAAGTGGGCCACGCATAAGCAGAAATACTTTGCGCATTGCCTAGAAAACTGCCGATTTCTTCCGCGATATGAGGCGCAAAAGGCGCGAGAATTTGGGCAAATGAGTGAGCGGTTTCTTGAGAGACACTTCCTGCCTTGGTGCAATGATTAAGAAAAATCATCATTTGCGAAATCGCCGTATTAAATTTAAGAGCCTCAATATCTTCTGTTACTTTTTTGATTGTTTTATGCAGAATCTTTTGGGTTTCGATACTCTCTTCATTTGAGCTGATGTTTTCTTTTTGCATAAAGAATTTAAAAATACGCGAAATAAAATTATGAACACCTTTAACGCCGCTCATATTCCAAGGCTTGGTTTTTTCAAGAGGCCCCATAAACATTTCGTAGAGTCTAAGCGTGTCTGCTCCACATTCTTTGACGATGGCATCTGGATTAATCACGTTGCCACGCGATTTACTCATCTTTTCGCCATCTTCACCAAGAATCATTCCTTGATTGATA
>CAYQEW010000076.1:0-7794 GCA_964416605.1 uncultured Bacteriovoracaceae bacterium
AAATCTTTATTCATCGACTGGATAATCTGACTTAAATTTTTTCTATTTTCACGATGATCATAATAATAGCCAATCTTTTGCCAGTGCGCCTGTGGTAATTGATAGGAGATACCATTTTCTTCAATGTGAAGATCTTGGGCAAAAGTATTTTTAGGGTGCATCGGAAGAATTTCTCTTTTGCGCATTTGTTCATTATCTAAAAAAATAACCGGAAGATCGATATTTTCTAGAACGATGCGTTCAATCTCATAACGATATTTATCCATGCCTGCCGTGGTAATTTGAATAATAATCGCATTGGCATAGCCATCAATAATGAGGCCCGGTAAGCCATCTTGATAACCATAAACTAATCTTGCGTTGGTTTTATAATTTTTAAATAGCGCGCGTAACTTAATTGCTTTAGTTATTTTTTCTTCTAAGTATGTCTTGATATCTCTGACAACTCCGAAACAAACCAAGTGAATAATGGGCCCCGTATCAACAAAGGTATTGATATAGGCGGTATATTTATTTTCATTTTTTATATCAAATAAAACAACCCACTCTCCGGGAACGAAGGATGCTTTTTTTTCAATATCTTGAGGATATAATTGATTCTCTGAGTTTCTTAAACGAAGAGCTCCGGACTTAGATAATTCCACTGTTTTCATAGAAAACAATAGTATGAAGTTTTATGAAATGTGTGAATTAGAATTTAATTAGCTGAGTAAGTTCATCAAGCATTTTTTCTAACTCATCAGAAGATTCAAGAAGAGTCGTTAAAGCTTTATTGAGATTCGTCTTACCTTCTTCTTCAAGGGATAAGAAATACACAAACTTGGTGAGCCAATCAATTTTCATTTTCATTATTGCTTCTGAATCACCGTCCATAAGTGCTGCTGCCATGCTAAACTTCGGATGGCTACTCATTTCGCTTATTATATTCACCATGCGTCCAAGAGAATTCAAATCCATTTTTACAAGAGTATCTCGTATCATCTTATAATTTTTATAAAGTTCCGGAATCCAATAAGCAGGATCTTTTTTTATCATCTCCACTAAATCGTGTATCACTGAAGACTTTGTAGCGCTCGCAAGAGCAATTTTAAACATTGTATTGATCATTGGTTGTTTTGATGGATCTTTGTTTAAATAAGCAGACAGCTTATATAAATCTAAAATCATATCTTCAATCTTCGCCTCTTTGGGCAAATATTTTTTAGCCAGAGGATAAAGCTCGATGATACTTGGAAGATCTTTCATCAATGGATCAAGGGCTCCATCTTTTAGATCACTCCTTGAAACAAGAGAGAGCATATTCCAAGTAGTCTGCTCTAATTTGCGAAGAGTAAGCGCATCAAGTGAATCAACTTTAGAAATTGCATCCGTAAGCATTAAACTTATAATATCGTTATTTGATTTATAGTATTTATCAAGCACTGTTACTGCAGTATTTTTGATCATAGGCAGAGAAACTAGCTTCATCAGACGATTATCAATATTTTTAAAATCTTGGTTTTGCGCAAAAGCATTGTAATCGTTGCCAATTCTTGCTCTCAGGTAGCGAGCGGCGTGTGACATAATTGAAGTTTTTCCCATCTCCACGAAAAAAGCACTATTATGTTTATCGCCAATCGTTAAATCCATTGCCAGTGGACCATAAAATTGAACGCTTTCATCGGAACTCTTCACGAGTGCTGTCGCAAAGGCTTGAATCATGTCGGCATAGTTATACTCATTGCCTTGAGCATCTTTTCTATTTTGTGAAACCACTTTTAAAGAAGGAAAAGTCGCTCGTGAATTTTTATTTAAGTACGTTGATTCTTCTGGAAGCTTAGCAATCGGTTTCAAAATAAAATTAAGATCATCTAATAAACCCACTTCAAACTTAAGAAGCTTTAAGCGCTTGTCGTAGACCATTCCCGAAGAAACAGAATTAAGGAAAAAGGCTCCGTAAAAATTATTGGCATAAGCAGCATCTCTAAGCATAATTTCTTGAGCTTGCAGAGTCGTTACTTTCACCTCTTCCACTTTATCTTTAGAAAAATGATATTTAATATTTAAATCAGTGCTCGCATCTGACATATCATAGAGAAAATGCACAAACTCAGCTATGGAAATAACTTTCATGCGTTTACTCGCCTCAAATTTTTTCTTTTTCTTCTTTGGATGAAATGGAATCTCTATTCCTTTTTCTGGATAGAATGTTTCAAGCATTGCTTCAATAAGCCTTGGACTATTGCCAAACTTTCTTTTGAGAATATCGAGCATCGTAAACACATGGCCCGTTAAATAATCTTGTTTATAACAATAAGGATAGGCGCCAAGATCGCGAGGAAAGGCTTGTCTACAGCTTGGGATAACTTTAAAGGTTCCATTATTATTAAAGCGCACATACTGAGTAAGTAAATCGTGAGAGCCAGTGAGAAGCATTTTGACATCGTGTTCTGAAGTTGTTGCTACCGTCTTAATAATATCTTTAAAAACTGGTTCTTTTAAAATATGTTTTCCAAGAAAACCAATGAGAGAATCTAGGAGTGGAAGTAAATTATTGTCTTCAATATTTGATTTTAATAAACTCACGAACTCATGCATATTGTGCACATCCACAGACTTATCCAAAACTTGTTTTAAGATAATCATTTGCGACATCGACATATGCAGCATATCTTGCGACAACATGCCATACTGACTAAACAATGTTTCAGTGGAAAAATTATACTTAAATTTTAACTCTGCTTCTTCTAACCAACCCATCATTTTAGTGACATAAGGCAAATTGCCTACAGCACGACACTCTCCAGGAATTTTGAAAATAACTTGATCGTGAGTTTTTAAAAGATCGTAATAGGATTTAATACAGGTAATCGATTTTTCATATTCCTTCGCATCATATTTAGCGAGAACGAAATCAGTTTTTTCTTGAGGAATCACTTCTTCAATTTTAAAAGCCTTTAAGCCTGACTGCAAAAGAGTAATCATCGCGTCTAAAGCAGGTGCGTTGATCATTCGAATCACATCGCTTTGCACGTCTTTATCTTCTAGGGCGGTGAGTAATTGAACCACAAAGCCTAAGGATTTTTGCTGATTTTCTTGTGTATCTAAAGCATTGGAAACAACTAGTGGAAGCATTTCAGGAAGTTCCTCTTGAAGTTTGACCATTAGGTTTATCATTGGATAAAAATTAAGATCTTTATCCAAAAATTGATCCATTAAAACGAGAATATTTTTTTGATCATCTGGACTAAGTGCCTGCCATAACCCGGCTATATCTTGTAACAACGAAGGTTTATCAAGCACATCCTTAAGCACCGGATAAGCTTTTGTCAGAACCTCTAAAGGAAGATTTTTGGCATAATCGTAGGTTGCCTCAATAAGCGGCATAAAGGACTCATGGTCTTTTATGGCCACTTGAGCCTTTAAAAACTCCGTGACAAAATCAGAAGCCAAGACCTCAACCAAAGTAGTCGAACTCGAAGTATCTTTTTCATCAAACAATGATGACGTCGAAAGCTTTAAAAAATAATATCCCATTCCATTTTGTAAAAATCCCGTAAGTCCTTTCATGAGATTCTTATGGCTTGTGCCCAAAGCATAATCAACACTGTCGTATTCAGGATCAAAAGAACAGGTTTTATGAACGAGTCTCACCTTAGAAAAAGACTCAATGAGTCTATTCATAAAAATATCTGGTGAATCCATCACGAGAGATTTCATCATATTATAAGTCTCTTGCTCAAAAACAATTTTAATACCTGCGGTTTTCTCGCTGGCGCTGTGACAATAAGGAGAATCATTTTTAAAATTCATAAGAATTTTTGAGTCATGTGAAATTTCGGGATAATGAAAAATAGGGTACGTGAGAACATCAACATAATCTTTACGATTCATAAAAGGAGAGGCGAGAAGCGCCATCAGCCAAGGATTTTGAGGATTGGGATAATACAGTGCACCTAATACTTTATGGGTTTCCTTAGTTGAAAAAGTACTTAGCGATTTCATCAAAGCATTCATCGCCAAATGGCGATGCTCCAAATAATCTTTGCTGCTCCAAAAAGATTTTAAATAAAACCCTAAATCTTTTTGTGAATCAAGACTGTAGGGATAGAGAGCATAGCGCGCAACCGTACTGAGTGTGGAAATATACTCTGGATGCTCATACACAAAACTAAGGAGTGAACTTAACTCTTTACTTTTTTGAGATTTCTGTAAAACATTTTTGAGAGTTGTGATAAGGCCTGGTATTTGTAACAAAGTTTGCGTAGACACTTTCATATTCTCAAGATCACCACTTTCTTTTAGTGTGATCATAAAACGCAGAAGCTTTAATTTATTGTCCTCATTTTTGAAAATAAACTCATTTAACGGCGAAGTCAGATGATTCCAATTGTCCTCATTGATTGGCTCCAGAGACGAATACAAATGAGGATATTCCTTACTCCATTTAAGACATCTAAAAAGTTGAAGAGCATTATTTTTGGCTAAAGGAGTTTGCGTTAAATCAAGAGTGGAACATTCCTTGATTTGCTCCTTATCCTCTGCACTCAGTCTAATCTCTGACTTTAATTTGGGAGGATTCTGTGAACCACAGGCTACCAAAAGTAAAAGATTAAAAACCAGAAATATTCTTTTCATTTACCTTGATTTTACTTTATGTTGGCAACTGTTAGAATTAATAATAGAATCCGTGAAATATTTACATATTATGGCTAATAAATAAGCAGGAAATCCTATGATAAACACCTTAAATCAGATGAAAAACGAATTTCAAGAAGCTCTTTCAACTAATCACTCGCTTCAAGAAATCCTCAATCTCAAAGCACTCTATCTGGGAAAAGAAGGAAAACTCTCCGACATTCTCAAAAATCTGAAAAATGTTTCTTTGGAAGAGAAAAAAACCGTTGGTAAATTATCCAATGAGATCAAACTTTTTATTGAAGAAGCCATTCAAAATAAATTAAGTAGCTTAGAACTAGAAGAAATAAATCAAAAATTAAATGCTCATAAAATTGATATTACTCTTAGAAACTCTCTCATCGAAAATGGCCTTAGAGCCGGAGGACTTCATCCGGTGACTCAAGTGCAAAGACGCATTGAGGATATTTTCCTCAGCATGGGTTTTGATATCTTAGATGGGCCTCACATAGAAGATGAGTACCATAATTTCGAGGCACTCAATATTCCCGCCACCCATCCCGCACGCGATATGCAAGATACTTTCTGGTTTCAAAATGGAGTTCATCTTCTAAGAACCCACACCAGCTCTATGCAAATTCGCGGTATGGAAAAATGGAAAACACCACCTTTTCAATTTGTGTGCCCCGGAAAAGTTTTTCGCTGTGAACGCACCGATGCCACCCATGAGTCTGTCTTTCATCAAGTAGAGGGAATGATGGTGGGGAAAAATATTACCGTGGGCAATCTTATTTATTTTCTTAAAACTCTTTTGCGAGAAATTTTTCAAAGTAATGACTTTGAAATTCGCTTGCGAACTGGCTTTTTCCCTTTCGTCGAGCCCGGATTTGAACTCGATATTCGCTGGCTTAAAAATAAAAATCAAAAATTTACTTCTAAACAAGATGGTTGGTTAGAGCTTCTCCCGTGCGGCATGATTCACCCCAACGTTCTTAAAATGAGTGGAATCGATCCCAATGAGTATAACGGCTTCGCCTTTGGGCTGGGGCTCGATCGACTGGTGATGGTGGATTACGGCATTGAGGATATTCGCCACTTGCACAGTGGTGATCTTCGTTTCAACTCACAGTTTAAATTATATTAAAGGAATTAAAATATGCTTTTATCACTTAATTGGATTAAAGATTTCGTCGCTCTTCCGAGTTTGGGTATTGATAGTATCGCCTATGACTTCACCATGGCAACCGCGGAAGTAGAGGATATTATTTCTAAAAACGCCCATCTTGCTCATATTAAAATCGCGCAAATCATCAGTATTAAAAAGCACCCTGAGGCAGATAAGCTCAACCTCGTCACCCTCACCTATGAGGAAGGTAAAACCAAAGAAGTCGTTTGTGGCGCTTCGAACGTGAAAGAAGGACTGATCATTGCTTATGCACCCGTAGGAGTCACTTTACCTAACGGTCTTCTGCTTGAGCCTAAAAAAATTCGCGGTGTCTTATCTGAAGGAATGATTTGCTCGAAAGAAGAACTGGGTTTTGAAGAATCCAGTGAAGGAATTTGGGAATTGCCTGTAGAGACGAAACTTTATCAAAGCCTTGAAAGCTATCTCGACACTCCAAGTGATACTCTTTTTGATATTGATAATAAATCCCTGACTCATCGCCCTGATTTATGGGGGCATTACGGCATGGCCAGAGAGTTCAGTGCTCTTTACAATCAGCCTCTCAAAAATATTTTTACTCCACAGTGGCAAAAAAATATTGAATCAAAATTTTCAACGGATCAAAATCCAATCAGTATCAATGTTTTTGAAAATTCAAGTTGCCTCGCCTATCACGGAATCTCTATTGATAATATTGTAGTACAAGCTAGTCCAACATGGATGCAAACAAGACTTCTCAATGCGGGTTTAAGACCCATCAACAATATTGTTGATATTTCTAATTACGTCATGCTGGAACTCGGTATTCCGCTGCATATTTTTGATAGAAACAAAATCAGCGGCAACCAGTTAAATATTAAAGCCCTTACTGCCAATGAGACTTTTAAAACTCTCGATGAAGTATCAAGAAATTTAATCACCACAGATACTGTTATTTGTGATCAAGATAAGCCTCTTGTTTTGGCAGGAATCATGGGTGGCGAAAACAGCAGTGTAGATAGTCACACTCAAAATATTTTTATTGAGGTAGCCAACTGGAAAGCGCACGAAGTTCGCAAAACATCAACGCGCCTAGGGCTTCGCACGGATTCTTCTCAGCGCTATGAAAAATCTCTCGATTCACAAAGCTGTTACCAAACAATGCTGAGAACCATTGAGCTTATTCTTGAGCTTAATCCAAACGCTAAAATTATAGGGAGCGTTTCTTCTGATGGAGCTGATTTAAAAACCGTCTTTAATCCCTTAAAAATAACAACCTCTATAAGTCATATTGAAAATGTTCTTGGAAAAAAATTAGGTGAAGAAAAAATTATGGCTATTTTTACTTCTCTTGGATTTCTCATCCAAAAAAATCACAATGATTTAATTATCACTATTCCAAGCTATCGCTCGACCAAAGATATCGAACAAGAGGCAGATCTTATCGAAGAGATTGGTCGTATTATTGGCTTTGATAATATTGAAGAAAAAGCTCCGCTCACTCCCGTGCGTCCTGTTAGTCTCTCTCCCGCCAAAAAACTTCATCGCAAAATAAGTGATTATCTTGCGTACAATGAGCATCTGGAAATAATGACCCACCCTCTTATCGGCGAAGAACTTCTTAAAGATTCTGCGTGGCCCATTAAAAATGAAGAGCTGACTCTTGTGAATGCTCTCTCTATTGACAGCAACCGCATGCGCCCTACTCTTGTGGCTTCTGCTCTCAGTGCTGCTAGTAAAAACACCAAGAATTATACTCGTTTTAATTTTTTTGAAATTGGTCGCAGTTATTTAGCGGATAAAGCGCATTTTAAAGTTGAGAACAATCAACTTCTTATTGCCCATTTTGATAAAAATCAAAATCGCTATATGGAATTGGTGAGCACCGTTGAAAATGTCTTGAATCTTATGAATCTTTCTTTTCAGTTTATCACGGGTGAACAAAAATTTCCCAATACTGTGATGCCCTACACATGGCAAGGCAATCATCCCCATGAATACACGCATATAAAAATAATGGGAAAACTTTTAGG
>CAYQEW010000077.1:0-7709 GCA_964416605.1 uncultured Bacteriovoracaceae bacterium
TCCTGATTATCGCAATTTAACGATTAGAGAAACCTCCAGGTGTTTTAGTTGCTCTGGAGAGCCTCGAAGATCAATTAGCCTTTTACACTGAATTTAACGCAAGATAATGTGCTATCTTTTCTGCACTTGATTTAGAAACGTCCAATGCTTTTATCATATCAGCGACGGACATCCTTTTTATTTCACTCACCGAAAAAGTTAATTTCATAATTTTTCTTTTATCTTGAATCGGAATTTTAACTGCCGAAAGCCAACTAAAAATAATTCTTTTTTTCTCTTGATGATGGTGAAGCTTTCTTGAGTAGCGATGTGCCTCATCTCTCATGCTTGTCAGAAGTCGAAAAAGAGCAGTCCCTTCTTTCAGCCTTACTCCTTCCTGTTTTGGAATAAAAAGTCTTTCACCCTTATCTCTTTTATCTTTTGCTAAAGAAACCACCGGAATATTTACTTTAAGTTCTTTTAATATCTTTACAAAAACATTTAGCTGTCCCTTTCCTCCATCGACGACAAATAAATCAGGTAAATTATTTTTCTGCATTCTTCTTCTAAAGACCTCTTCCATCATCGCAAAATCGTTATTACCTTCAGGGAGTTCTGTTAGATGATAGTAGCGGTAATTTTCGCTGTAAGACTTTCCTTCATAAAAAACAACCTGTGACGCGGTTGGAGACTTACCCTGCCAGATGGCAATGTCATAGCATTCAACCCACTTAGGACGCTCTTCGAGCTTTAAAAGTTTTTGCAATTCTACTAATCCATAAATAGAATTTTGTTGATACTTTTGACGATGCTTTTGAGATTCTAATGCATGATTTTTAGTTGATTCTAAAAGTGCTTTTTCCTGCGCTGATTTATTTTTTTTAATTTTAATTTTAGGAAATACTTCACTCACTAAATCCCATGAGATTTGTTCATCAATAATTAAAATTTCAGGCAAAATATTTTTATTATAAAACTCAATCAGTATAGGAATAATATCCTCTTTAATATCTCCGAAAAAATCATCATTAAAATAAGAAAAATGCTTGAAACCAAGAAGCAGCCCGTTGCGAATTGAGTAAATGCTTAAGTCGGTTTCTAATTCGCCAATATAAAGCCCAATAACATCGATATTTTTATCGCTCAATAAATCAACACTTTGATTTTTAAATTCATCACAAAAAATTTCCAATTGATTGATTTGATCTCGCAAGATAGATGCTTTTTCAAACAATTCTTGCTCTGCAAGATGAAGCATTTGCTCTCGTAAATTTCCTATAGCTTGTTGATATTTTTGAGGCGAAAAAATTTTCAAAGCAGATTGAAGGACGCCTTGATAGCTTTCTTTAGAGATATGCGCAACACAGGGCGCTGAACACTGATTCATTTGATAGAGGATACAAGGCTCTTTACGACGTTTAAATTCACTCAAACTACAATCTCTTAACTGATAAGTCTGATTTATTACTTTTAAAATAGAGCTTATATTGCTCCCTGTTGGAAACGGACCCAAAACTTCTACCGAATTATTTTTTTGGGGCTTTCGCGTGTACTCTAATCTCGGGTAATCTTCACCCCAATTAATTTGAATGTAAGGAAAACTTTTATCGTCTCGAAGCATTATATTATATTTAGGAGTATGCTGCTTTATCAGATTATTCTCTAAAATATATGATTCAGCGTCTGTGCCTGTAATCATATATTCAATTCGACTTATCTGAGTTACAAGTTTTTTAGTTTTGAGTGAGTGATTTTTATTCTCAAAAAAATAAGACGAAACTCTTTTTCTTATATTTTTAGCTTTACCGATATAAATAACTCGGTCCATCTCATCAAAAAAAAGATAGCATCCTGATGAAGTTGGAAGATTTTCAAGATACTTACTTGAAAGTGTCAATGCAGTCATATAGGATTGGTATTCTAAAGGAATAACTATGACAACTCTTTTTACTGTCGGCAAAGAAACTCTCTCGTTTTGTGGCAAATGCAAACTAAAACTTTCTCATACCATTATGGCACTCGGAGCTAACGGACAACCCGCGAAAGTTATGTGTAAAACCTGTCGCAGCACTCATTCTCATAAAGTAGAAACTTTAAACACGGTCAGAAAAACAATCGCCTCGCCTTCAAAACCTCGAGTAACTCAAACTTCTGAAAAACTTGCGGATATTTGGCAGACTCACTTAAGCAAGCTCAATAAAACGGCTATCCCTTATACTATTAAAAATGATTTTAAAATTGATGATGTGATCGATCATCCCAGTTTTGGAATTGGCTATATCTCAAAATATATAGCCAATGATAAAGTGGAAGTTATTTTTAGAACAGAAATCAAAACACTGATTCACAAAAAGTAAAAGAAGGCTTCCTAGAACTGGAAGCCACTTCCTGCTCCGCCTGTATTCCCGCCATTTCCATAATTATAATTACCGTAGTTATTATTTCCATAGTTATAACCGCTATCCCAAGCCATATTGCCATTTTGCCCATAACTTGATCCACCGTTATTCACTCCGATAGTTACATTTGGTAATCCCCAGTTCATGTTGCCATTAATTCCGGTGTTGCCATAACCTTGATTTCCAAAAAGCCCACTTAGAAAATTACCCTGATTTCCATAACCTTGATTTCCGTAGTAAGGCATTCCACTATAACGACTACTTGCATAACCATTACAATTCATGGACGGAGCTGTCGCATAAGAAGGAGGAGTTAAAGCATTGGTTGCCGCATAGTTTTGGTCACTAATATGTGTTGCTTGCCATCCTGTTGCAGTACCATTTCCAACAATATTACCCGCATTATCATAACTAATGCTATTTGTTCCATAAGCTGTGTTAAAACCATTCACACACGTTTCAATCGCTTTATTCTGCATTTTTCCTTCCATCCAAGTATTTAACACTCCTCCTGCCGCACCAACAATCGCTGGAACTGCCGCCCCCCAAAAGGCTTGCGCACCTAACCCTGTTTTACCAGAACGACTGGATGCAATGCGATCTGATCGATTGGCTCTGCGATCTGCTCTATCCTGATATCTTAAAGTATCTCTTTCAATTTTTGATTGAGACTCCTGAGCTTTGAGAGCACACTCTTTACACTCTTCAGAGTATTTTTCTACAATAATACTTTTTTTCGTTTCTGCCCCAAGACATTCTTCTTCTGTTTTATCTGCGGTGCATTTATTTTGATACTTAACGGAGCCATAATTTTTCTTAATACAGGCAGTGCATCTCTTTCCCTTGCCTTTAAGACAAGTAGTATGACAAGCATCTCCAGGATTAAGAGTTACTGTATCTGAACCTGTTTGCGCGACAAGGACATCTCCTAAATCACCCACATTTTTTGTTTTATAATCGTACTCTGTGCCTTTTTGTTGAGCTTTTATTTCAATTCCATTTTTCTCTTCCGCTTTAGCGATGGCGTCTGCTTGACAGTCTTTACACTCTTTTGAGTCCGTTTTAACGCAACTACTTTGACAAGTATTGATTGCTTCTTGAAGAATCTTGGCCACATCCACTTCTTGGGCATGCACAAGAAATTGGCTTAAGCTTAGAGTAAAGATAATAAGGAAATTCATTTTCTTCATAGTAATCTCTCTTTATTAGAGGGTATAAAAATACCTTCTTCACATTTCTTTTCGTCTGAAATGGTGTATTACTTTAATTATGATTTATTTTAACACTGATTTGGATCATTTTTATGGAAAATAATGCCTTTTTTGAGCTTTTTACAAACAACCTCGTAAGCTGGTTGATCCTTATCTCTCTGGTTTTATTCGCCTTTTATACTCTTTTTACCATTAAAACAGAGTCTTCTGATTTTCTTGATGAAGCCGCTTTTTATACTCTACAAAAAATAACACTTCCTATTCCCTATTGGTGGAGTGTCATAAAACAAGAAGAAAAAGAGCTTCTTTTTAAAAGAACTGATACTTACTACGATTGGAGCGCTCATTTTTGCTACTTAAATTCTCAAGAAAAGGAGCTCGATCTTTTACTTGGTGAGTATCTCGAAAAAAATAAAATTGAATTTGACCCAGATGTGAGTATCGAAACCAAAAATAAATTATTATTCAAAAATACTGCACTTCTATCAAAAATTTATCAATGCATTCGAGTCGAAGGCAAAGCCACTCAAGATGAACATGAGAGGCTTCATTTAGAAATGTATTTATTCAGACTTGAAAATGATTCTCATTATTATTTTTTTTGCAGTAAAAGCTCCGTCTTAAATGGGCTGGTTGAGGGCCCATTTTTTGAAGAAGCTATACTTAATATGGAATTAATTAGTTCTTAAAGAAAATTTTCTGAGTCTATCCACTAAGAATTGAATAATTTCATCGTCTGCACCATAAACATCATCAACTAGCTCAGAACTAAGAATAAAGGTTTTAATTCTAATCGCTACCTTGCGAAGCGATTCAACCATGAAAATTCCAGATAAAGTCTCTCCTTGGAAAGATTTTATAATTTCTTTGCGAGCATGGTTATACATTTCTGTTTCTGTAATATCTTCAGGCAAATTATCTAAGCCAAATTTTTCTTCAACTTCTTCAATTGCCTGATCTCTTATGTCCTCATCCGTTGCAAAGCTTACTCCAAGCTCCACGGCTAAAGACTCTATTAATTCTTGTCTATGATCTACCGCATATTCAATATGTTTTGATTCTTTCAAATGGTCTAAAACATAAATAGATAAATAACGTAAAGTATCAAAATTTGTACGCATGATAATCCCTTTTTTCAAATAATGAATTATTTTACCCTAAAGAATAGATATGGCCAAATAAAACTTATCTTTTTTTTAACTTTTTTAATAAATTAAGAATAAAAGATTTTTCGCCAAAAATAAAAATAGTCAAAATAAAAAGCAGGACAATAAAACTCATCTGACACAAAAGAAAAATCATTTTGAAAATGAGTCTTTCTGGTAAAGAAAAATAATGAAAACATAGCGTGCTTATCAAATAGGTTATGAGTGTCGAAATAACTATTTTAATGAGTCTTTTTCCATCAATCATCGCCATAACCGATAACTGTAATTCTCTCGCTAAAAAAAACATCTGCAAGATCATATTGATAAAACTCGACGAGGTCGTAGCCAAAGCGAGTGAAGCAAAGCCTATATAGGGCAGTAAAAAATAACCCACACAAGTGTTTACAACAATCGAAGCCAAAGAACAGAGCACAACTATTTTTTGTTTACCGATAGCATAAAAACTCGGTGTCAGTATTTTAATGAGAATATAAAAAGGAATACCAATAGAATAAAGCTTTAAAGCATTCGATGTATTTTGGGTTGAAATGGCATCGAATACACCGCGCTCATAAATAATATGGATGATTGAATGCGACAAAATATAACTCACGAGAAGTGTAGGTAAAGCAAGAATAAGAGAAGTCGTAATACTCGATCTTAAAATATCAACTGCTTCTGTTTTTTTATTTTCTTTAATTAAGGAACTAAAATGCACGAGATGAGAACTACCAAAAGAAACACCTATAACCCCAATCGGAAGTTGAAAAAGCCTAAAGGCATAGTTCAGCCACGACACTGCTCCGACTCCTGCGCTTGTTGCTAAAATCGAATTGATGAGAATATTAATCTGAACAGAGGCAAATCCCACAAAGCCTGCTCCAAGAGCTTTAAGAATTTTTATATTGCTTGGATGAAAGACATTAAATTTAAAAGTGGGTTTAAAACCGAGTTGAATAACTTTGGGAATTTGTAATAAAAATTGTCCAATTCCCGCCACTAAAACACCAATTGAAAGTGCATAGATAGAGCGGTAGCCCCAAGAAACTAAAATCTTAGGAAATAAAAGCATTGTCACAATCAAGATCAAATTAAAAAGCACAGCGCCCATGGCTGGCAGAAAAAAAACTCGCTTGGCATTGAGAGCGCCCATACATAAAGCAGCAAGAGAAACAAAAACCAAATAGAAAGCCATTGTGATTAACATTACTTGGGCTGCATCCACAAATTCAGTTGAAACTAAATATTTTTTTGAAATAAATAAAGTGATGAGTTCTTTTGAGAAAATAATCATGAGAAGAGATAAAATAGAGGTAACAACAAATAAAAATAAAAAATTACTCCAAAATAATTTTCTTGCTGATTCCTGGCTTTTTTTTATGGATTCTATAAATTCTGGAACAAAAGCAACGGAAAAAGATCCTTCGGCAAGTAAATCTCTAAAGAGATTGGGAATGCGGTAAGCTAGTAAATAAGCGTCTGTCCATTGATTAGCACCAAAATAAGCGGCAATTATTTGTTCGCGCACTAAACCCAAAACTCGACTCATCATCGTGGCAATAGCCATGCGAAAAGATGAAAGATAAAGGGATTTTTTTGAATTATTTATTTTTTCCAAAATGATTATTCCTATTTTAATTTTATCTATTTAGACAAATTGTCACCATATTCACAATCAAAATGTGAAACTGTCAGGTAAATTTTGCCGCTAGTCTCAAAAAGTCACCAAAATGACAGAGTAAATTGCTTTATGTCAACTCTTCAACACCTATTTTCCTTACATTGGCCCAAATTCTGGCCATTAAGTGTTGGCCGAAAGTAAGTGCATTTTGATGAAGGTTTGTCCTAAGATGTAATAGAGCAGGACGCTAAAGGGTACGTCGCCTTCTAGGATGGATAGCAACACAAACTTACCCCAGCACACACAAAATACCCCCCACTTCAGGAATAGAGTGGGGGTTAAACAAGGAAGGAGACCAAATGAAGTTTAACACAAAAATTGCTGTTGCTGTGGACCCACAATCCAAAAATCCTGACAACTATACCATATGGTATATTGAAGTGGGAATGACTGGAAGAGTAAAACATGTGGGATCAATCTCAAAAGATGAACTCGTTGAAAATTTATTTAAGCAGTACCACCTTTCTGGAGAGACAACATGGAGAGTCTTTCGCAAAGAGTCTGACAAATCTACTCCGATTGAAATTACGGATTTTATGAGTATGAATATCAATGAAAATACTCACTTTGGAAATTTACCTCTTCTTAACGAGTTTCAAAAAACTCTTGAAACTCTTCAGTTTAATTTAGAAATTAAGAAGATTGCCTAATTCATAAAAAAAAGAGAGACTTAACAGGATGTTTACTCTCTCTTTTTTTATAAAAAGAAAATAAGGCGCTCATGTCTGAGAATCATTTACTTTTTGAACAATTTGTCTCTTTGTATGAGAAATCTTTTTCAATTATTTTTAAAAAAAATCACCCCGCCATTATTCATTTCATGAACCAACAAAAACATCAAAAAATTTTAGAGATTGGTGTTGGTACGGGAGATTTTCTACACCACTATCCTCAAGATTCACTCGTATTTGGAATCGATATTAGTCAAAAAATGATTGAGTTTGCGAAAGCCAAAGAGAGCAATGCTAATCTACAAGTTATGAACGCTCTTGATATGAGTTTTGCAGATCATTCTTTTGATCTCGTTATTTGCAAATCAGTATTCTCCGTTGTGAAAGAGCCTTTTAAACTTATTTCAGAAATTAAACGCGTTCTAAAGCCAAATGGAAAAATCATTCTCGTAACTAAGTTTCAAAGAGACACTGTCGTCAATAAAATCTTTTTTTATTTCGCCAATAAAATAAGTAAAGTTTTTTTTGGTTACACCATCGACTACAGTCTAAATGAGTTTATTGAGAAATCAGAATTAAAATTATTAGCTAGGCAAGATATATACTTTGGAATATTTCCT
>CAYQEW010000078.1:0-7496 GCA_964416605.1 uncultured Bacteriovoracaceae bacterium
CAAGAAGGTGATGACTTAATGTCTATTTCTAAAAAATTTTTTGGAACAGAAGATTTTTGAATAAGGTTATTCCATGCTTGTAAATCTTTATCTTCTAATTTTGAAGATAAAACTCTTTGGTAAAGATCTGGGATACTTTTATCTGTTTGAAATAAATAATTAACTGATTTAGTTTTACTTAATTGCTTTTCAATTTGATCTAAATTAATTTCAGTAGCTCTCTCAACTGAACCAGAATCACTTGAACGATATAAGTGATTAGAAGAACTACAACTAATGTACAAAAATATTATTGCAATAAGTGATAAAAATGTGAGCTTGTCTTCCATGACAATCGCCTTTGAAAATAATCTATCTTTTTTATTGTAACTGGATTAGCTTAAGAGTCAATTAATATAAGGAGCATTCTTGACTAAAATAGTTTTAGGTGGCGTCTTACTCAAAGTAAAAAAAGAAGATTCCGCAATTGTTTATTTTATCTTAGAAGCAAATGAAGGAATCTGTTTTTATTCAACGATTCCTCATGAAACTCACGATCAGTTTAGAATAGTTGAAATAAAATACACTAAAGAATTAGAAAAAAGAGTTCAATCAAATAATAAATCAATTAAAAAAAGAAATTGAACTCGAACTAACTCTCAATCAAACCTAATGAGGCTAAAGCTTCTTTTATCTGCTTGCTGTGATTTTTGGTATCCACTTTTTCTATAACTTTAATGATTTTTTTATTGGAATTAATAATAAAAGACTTTCGATAAATTCCTTCAAAATTTTTTCCCATAAATTTTTTAGGGCCAAAGCAACCATATTTAAGACAAACTTCCTTGGATTCATCGCTTAATAAAGGAAAATTAAGAGTAAATTTATCTTGGAACTTTTTTAGTTTATCAATACTGTCGCCGCTAATTCCTAAAATAATTATATTCTTTTTTTTCAAAAAAACTTTGAGAATCTCGCAAAGAACATGCTTGGGCATTACATCCTGGAGTTAGAGCTCTTGGATAAAAGTAAAGCACAACTATCCCTTTTTTTAGCTCATCGCTTAATTTAACTTTTCGCCCATTCTGATCCAAAAGAGAAAAATCAAAAGCCTTGGTACCTTCAAGAATCATATTATTTTCCTATATACTTTCAATTAAAGACTTCTTTAAAAATTGAACGTAAGGTTCCCTATATTTAGCAATTTCATTATGAAGCTCATGATAACCGTCTTCAATTTCCTTAAATATCGTATTGGGTGCTTCATTAAAAAAACTCTTCACTGAAGGGAAATGAACAACTTTATCTGCTGTTCCAATAATACAATAAAGAGGAACCTTGTTCCCTAGTGGTCTCGAATAAACATCTTTACATGCATCAACTAATGCAATGAGCAGAGCAGTTTCAAGTCTTGTGTTATTGAGCGGATCTTTTTGATACTCTAAATGCACTCTTGGATCATGAGAAAGCAGAGTTGAATCAACTAACCCTAGAGTTTTAAAGCTAAATGGTATTTGAGTTAAAAGATGGGCAAAGCTATTTGGAGAAAGACGCGCAACGAGTCCCCCAAATCCTCCTGGGGAAACAGGTGGGGCACTTAAAAAAACTTTTTCTAGGTTGGGTAGAGAATCTCCATAAGTCTGAATAAAATCAGAAACAATTAAAGCTCCCATTGAATGACCAAATAAACTAACCAACGAAAGACGGTATTCTTGCTTTAAAAATTCAATTATTTGGCATAAGTCCTTTTTATATTCTGAAAATGATTTTACATAACCTTTTCGTCCTTCAGATTTCCCATGTCCTCTCAAATCATAGAGACATATATTATAATGACTCGATAGGTTTTCTGAAACATAGATATGGCGTCCAGAATGCTCACCTATTCCATGTGTCGCAATAAGCCATCTTTTTGCCCCAGATTCTTTTATGCGACAAAAAAGCTCTGTACCATCAAAGCTAGAGATAATTTTTTCTTCAAAGATCATAGAAACACCTTTATGAATATGTTAGCGTATTATATACAAAGAGAGGCTATTTTGGAAACTAAACAAAAAATTAAAGCTATTTTAATTTCAGATGGAACAGGTGAAACGGGCAAACAAATTATAAAAGCTGCAATGACGCAGTTTGCAGATAAAGACATTTTTTTAACTCGCTATAAGAATGTTCGCAGTACTGATCAAGTTTCAAGTATTTTACAAACAGCTTCTTTATCTTATGATCTTGTTATTCATACTGTTGTTAGCCATGAAATAAGAAGCCAAATTCTAGAAGAGTGCAAAAAATATCATCTCCGTTCAATCGATTTAATGGGAGATCTTCTGCAAACTTTTTCAAACTGCTTTGAAACAGAACCTTCTAATAAGCCAGGCTTGCTTCATGAGGTAAACGAACAATACTTTAAAAGAGTCGAAGCTCTTGAATTTACCTTAAATCATGATGATGGCAAAAATCTTGCTTCTCTTGATGCTGCAGATATTATTCTAGTTGGAATATCTCGGACATCAAAAACACCGCTCTCTATTTATCTTTCTCTGGAAGGCTATAAAATTGTCAATATTCCAATGATTAACGGAATTAATCTTCCCGAAAAAATCCACTCCATTGATCAGAAAAAAATTTTTGGACTCACAATTGATCTTGATGCTCTTTACCGAATAAGACAAAACCGTTTAGAGCGTTTAGGATTTAGTGAAAGGCCTTCTGATTATGCGGACAAAAATAAACTCGAAGATGAGATCAATTGGGCAAACAAAATATTCAATGAAAATAAGCGATGGCCCATAATAAATGTGACCGAAAAAGCAGTTGAAGAAATTGCTGCTGAAATCATAAAAATTATTCATATGAGATCAGAGAAACGATTTAGTTAATCGAAATTTGTATTCTTATTGGGTTCAACTTTAATTTGAATATTTTTTTCTGTTCCCAAAACAGGATCAATGATAACGCCTTCATAAATTCCTGCACGCATTCTATATCTTCGAACCGGTAAATCCTGTTCAACTTTCTCTCCAGCAACACTCATAATTAGTTTTGCTCCAACTCCATAATTATCAGAACTTGAAATCATTCCTAATTCAGCTTCCGGAAGCTCTGGTATTGTAATAACAATATCTTTTGATTGGCCTTGAGGAGACTGTATCTTCTGCTCAAATGGAGCTTTGCCTGCCTTCTCTATTCTTATTTTAGTGGTATCATCTAAACTTATTTTAATGCGACTCCCACTGTAGGAAATTTTTTGATTATTTAAATAAACATTCATAGAAGGATCATAGCCTTCTAAAAACAGAGAGAACTTATTATCGACTGTTGCAATAGTTCGAGTCGGAGATACTTTTTGATTGTCAGAAATTTTTCCCAGGAAAACATCTTTTTTAATATAGAAGATCAATGCAATACATCCCATTAGAAAATAAGATAACACATTATTCTTCTCTGATGATTTAGGCTTTACACTATGAGAATTATTTCTTCTTTCTGGTGTTTTTAAAGGTTTATCTGGTTGATAGGGCGAATTTACTCTTGTCGAAGAATTAACAACTTTCGTTTTATGACTTCTCGTTGATTCTAGATCAAGGCTTCGAACATCTTTAATCGCTTCAAAAACAACCTCTGGTTTTTTAATGCGTTCTTCAGCTATTTTGATGGCAATACTGCCACTCTGGCTTCGAATACCTGATGAGTCTTTTTGCATATCTTCTAAGTAAGGAGCTACATCAATTTGTCCATATCGAATCATTTTATTCTGATCATCTTTAATATCATCTTGAAACAATTTTTTTGCAAAGGTAGATAGATCAGATGCATTAAAATCAGGATAGTATGAATAAAGAAATTTAATCAAAGCTCTATTAAACAAATCTAAGTTTTCATATCGATCTTCGCGCTTAACAGATAGTGCTTTCAATATAATGTTGTCTAATTCTTTTGGTACTTTAGGGTTTATACTCGAAGGAATTGGAATTTGACAGGCTTGTATTTTTTTTAAAATTGCTAAATCATTTGGTGCAGAAAAAAGTTTTTGATTACAAAGAAGTTCCCAAAATGTTACTCCTAAAGCAAATAAATCATAACGAGCATCAAGCTCGAGTCCTTCAAGATACTCTGGCGCAATATAGGAAAGCTTTCCTTTAATTGTTCCTGCTTGAGTTGCTTCTGAATTAGTATTCGCTTTCGCTATCCCGAAATCAATCAATTTTACTGCTCCATCATAACGCAACATAATGTTATGAGGGGAAATATCTCTATGGACAATATTAAGGGGCTTACCCGTTAATTTATCCGTAAATGTGTGGGCATAGTGTAAAGCTTGAGCTGCTTGAGAAATAATATAAGTGCTAATATCAACGGGAAAAATAAAATTATTTTTCTTTAATCTATCGAGATATTGTTTTAAATTAGCTCCTTCAACATATTCCATTGCTGTAAATAATTGCTCATCAACTATTCCATAATCATAAGTTTGAGCAATATTAGGATGAGATAGACTAAATGCTAATTTTAATTCGTTTTCAAACATTTGACGAAAAACAGGGTCTTTTGAGAACTGAGGTTGAACCATTTTTATAGCAACAATTTTATTTGCTTGCTCGCTTAAGTAGCGCGCCCTACATATCTTAGCCATTCCTCCATCAACTAAATGATCGAGTATTAAATATTTACCAAATCGCTGATACTTACTCATTGTTGCTTATTCCTCCCCAGACTCAATATTTATCGGTATAAAGAAGAATAAACTAAAGACAATAAAAGATTTATTTGTCTTTAGTTAAAGGGAAAATTAATGTTGGAAATCCAGGATAATCAACTCCCAAACTAGTTGATTTCATTTTGTTTTCATTGAGACAATAAGCTTTTTCTTTATAGTTTCTGAGATGAAGCTTTTTATAGTCTGGATGGTTGCGAATCGCGCTAAACAATTCTTTTAATTCGAGTTCTTCATTATTGTTATTTTCAAGGGTTACATAAAGATTTTTGACATCTAAATTTTGTGCATTGTAATTATAAGCAAGAATTAAGAGTATTTTGGAGCAATGTTCCGAAATTTTGTCTTTTTTGTCCTTATCTATCCACTGAGTAAAAGGAGATTTAAAATCTAGGATATGCCCATAAAAATCAAGGCCCATTAAAGTATTACTATAATAAGAGTATCTTTGAAACTCCAAGTTATCATACCAATTTTTATCTTTACTTGAGCCAGATTTTAAATAAGCTTTAGAATGAAGTATGTAATTTCCTGTAGTCGAACAAGAAACCAACCCCAAACACAAAATACATAGCGCTAGTTTTCTCATCTTAATCCTTTTATCCATGAAGAAATACTTTCATAGATATCATTTCTGAAACTTGAATTAAACAGATCATATTCACTTGTTGGATAATAATGAAGTGATATTTTCTCATAACTTTCTTTAAAAAAATATTCCGCAGTAGAAATATCATTCATTTTACTTTCTTTCGAAAGAAAAACAATTGAAGGGATTCGATAAAAAGAGAATAAACTTCTTATTTTCTTTAAATGAATCATTACTTGGTTCGCAATACCAATTGTTAGAAACTTATTATTTAAAAGATCGTTATTGTACTTATCAATAAATTCATCATCATGAGATAAATCCCAAGCATTAAATAAAAGGGGGATAGATAATTTACTTAAAGAAGAAAAACTTCCCGTTATTTTATTTGTCCACTGCTCTAATCCAAAAGACACTCTCAGGAGAGGATTCACATAAATCGATCCTTGAATTTTAAAAGGAATTAAATGAGAGTGATTTATCATTAAGTCTAAAATAAGAGTTGCTCCGTAACCACTTCCAATAAAATAAATTTTGTCATTTTTCTGAGTAAATAAAGAAATTTTTTTTAAAAATTCGACTGAATCTTGTGAGTAAGTATCGTAACTATCGACCCAGCTTCTCTCTCCGCCACTTTTTCCATGACCATACAAATCCCAAAATGATATTTGTATAGAATCACCAAATTTATTGTAAAGATTATTAATAATAGCATCAAAGGATTTATGGTAAGTAAAAAGAGAATGAAAAAAAATAAAATGATAACGAACACCTGTGAAATTATCATTCATGTAAGTTTCTGCAAAAATATGTTTTTTATTACAACTGCTGTTAAAATCTAACTTTATTTTACGATGGCTATTTTTCCACATATCTATACTTGTTCTGTATATCTTTTAATTTTTTCTTTGGCATCACTAGAGAGACTATTAAATTCAAAGGAAAAACCCTTACGACCAGGAAGAATTCTTACAATTTTTCCATGTGCGGTAAAATGCATATCAGAATTATCCGGATGTACATTCAGAACAATTTCTTCTCCAATCTCTCCGGGGAAAAAATCTAATAAAACCTGCATTCCTCCTTCTGATATATCACGACAAATACCTTCAAAAATACCTTTTGTATCATGATAAAGAAGTCTTGCAATAAAAGGTTTTCTAGAATTTTTTCTTTGATTTAGAGGGGAATCAATTGAAGGTTTATCAAATAAAAATATTTCCTGACTTTCTTCAATCTCTTCAATTGGTATCCATTCAGTTTGATTTTTTTTAAAAATTAACGTTTTTGAATTAATTCGATTTTCTTTGAAAAGTTTTTTTAAAGTAGCTAAATCAAAGGGGCCATATTCTTTTTCAAGAGCTCCTCGATCTGCTCCAATTTTTAAAAAATAAATTTTATCTGTTGCACTTGAAAAAAAAGATTTCTTTTGTTTTAGGTTTGATTCATTTAATTTAACCCAGTTATC
Source organism: uncultured Bacteriovoracaceae bacterium (assembly GCA_964416605.1). Lineage (GTDB taxonomy): Bacteria > Bdellovibrionota > Bacteriovoracia > Bacteriovoracales > Bacteriovoracaceae > CAYQEW01. The sequence continues at coordinate 6,748 of CAYQEW010000078.1, forward strand.
TAAACTAGAATTCCAAACAAAATCATCTTCTTTTATTTTCCCCTCAAGTACCAATTTCAACATTTCTGATTCTTCTATTGGGCCAAAACGAGTTTCATCAATCACATAATACCAAACCATGTTATGCCTCTACTTTTTTATCTTTTTTAAAATATTTCATGAGCAAGTATATAATGGCTGCAATTGCTAATCCGATCATTAGATATATCTTAAATTCTTTAATTTTCCCTAAAATAACTTGTCCGTAAAAACCCACTAATAGGACCTGAGTTGGTACAGTTATCAGAGCAACAAGACCATCAATCAATAAAAACTTAAGAGGAGAGATTCCCATCATTCCACAAGTTATATGCCCGGGGAAACGAATTCCTGGAGTGACTCGAAATATACCACTCGCAAAAGTACTGTATTTTAAAAACATATTTTGAATTTTGGTAAAAACATGATCAGGAAAAAAACGTTTAAAAAATTTAGATTTTACAATTCTCACCCCATAATACTTACCAATAAGAAAAACGATAAAGTCACACATCAATACAGAGAATAAACAAACAGCAGCTAAAACATAAATATTCACCTGCCCTCCTACATGATTAAGAGGAGGTGGATAGAGGTCTGGATGGAGTGTTGTGTAAGCGACTAAACCAGAACTTACTAAGACGACTTCTTCGGGAACAGGAAGACCAAATCCACTTAAAAGCATGAAAACAAAAATACCGATATACACAATACCTGGGCTATAAGCGTAG
>CAYQEW010000079.1:0-7487 GCA_964416605.1 uncultured Bacteriovoracaceae bacterium
GACATATTTAGGATTCATAATCCCACCGGCCACGTCTTCTGCGTAGGCGAGTAGGCCCTGAATTTCGCGCTTGGTTTTTTCAGGAAGAAGCTCAATATACTCAGCGCGCTCCTCACTTTCTAAATTTTGCAGAAGATCGGCAGTATCATCGAGAGGCAGAATAAAAAGCCATTTACGTCTTTCACTTTCTTCAAGAGGTGAAATAAAATGAAGCTGTTCATCAGAGCGAAGTAAATGGAAGAACTCTTGCGCTTCCTCAAAAGGAAGGCTTTTTAAAAGCGAGTATTTCAACTCAATATTTGACTCTTCCCAATGATGGCGAAGTTCTTGATAATTTAATTCTGTCATAAAAAAGAACTTACCATAGCCTTGCTAAACAATAAACTCAAACTTTAACGATTCAAATATCGAAAAAATCGTGTGTTTTAAATACATTGCCATTATTTTTTCATTTAATTTTTTGCATTTATTTAATCACTCGCAAAAGTGTATCGAATATGGTACACTAACCAAGGAGATTGCTATCAATAGCATAATATGGAACAAGCAAACTCTTAAAGAGGTGAAGCAATTTCCAGATGAGATCAAAAAAGAAATTGGATACCATCTTTATCAAATGCAAAAAGGAATGGTACTTTCTATGCCTCATTCTAAACCAATGCCTTCAATCGCAAGCGGGTGTTATGAGCTAAGAATTTCAGGGAAAGATATTTTATATAGAGTGCTCTACTATTTAAAAATAAAAGACTCTATATTGGTTTTTCATGCATTTAATAAAAAAACGCAAAAAACTTCTTATAAAGATATTCAAATAGGTAAGAAAAATTTAAAGGAGCTACTCCATGAATCAAAAAAGTAAAATAGTAATAAATCGAAACGCCAATGAAATTGCCAAAGATTTAGGTCTTTCTCCTCTTGATGCAATAGAATGGGAAATCAGGTATTTGATTACTCAACAAATAATTGTAAATTATGAAAAAAATAATTTATCCGTAACGAATATCGCAAAGATATCAGGTACTTCGCGCGCAAGAATTACTAAGATTTTAAAAAATGAAACTATTGGTATTTCGTTAGATGTCTTAATCCGTGTTTTAGGTTCTCTCGGGGAAAAAATTAAAATTAGTTTTAAAAAAGCAGCGTAAATTTTTTCGTCACTGCGAGGTATTGAAAATAGCCAGTCAACCATCCCCCTAAAGGGAGCCCCCAAAATAAAAAATGATGAGAAAGTCTAAGATGTGTCACCCAATGCAAACTATGAAAAAACAAAGAAGATGCAAGACCTGAAATGACTCCTATCAATGTTGCAATCAGAATATTTTTCATACTTTCTGATACTTAAAAGCTTTAAAGGCGATCACGCCAAGATAAAGAAAGCCTAGGCCCAAAGAATAACCTGAAACAATTTTGCCACTCATGAAATAATCCCACGTCAGCGTCATGGGAACGGAGCTACTGATAAATAAGCTCGATAAATAGGGCTTGGTTTTGCGAAGTCCCTCAAAATAGAAATACTGCAAACTAATAATCATAACCCCAAAGAGGAGTGATCCCGCAATCATTTTAAGAGGCTCTAAATGAAAATCTCGCCAAAATAAGAGAATGAAAAAAGTAAGCATCAGCGAATTGAGAAAAGAGAAGCGTTGGGTAATCACAAAAGAATTTTGGGAATGAGTCAGAGCGCGTGCCCCCGTCTGATTAACGATGAAGCTCAGTCCAATAAGAAGGAAGAGTGCATAATTAGGGATGCCTAGTCCTGAATGAGACTCAAGAAACACAATCAGAAAAAGAATCAAAAGAGGAAATACTTGTCCAAAGATAAATTTCAAATCTTTTTTTTCTTTTTTAAAGTCACCACTAAAAAAAACCGCCAAAAGCGGTGTGATCGATTTAATCAGAATTAAATGAGATAGCTTTAAATGCTGAGGAAAAGCCAAATAGCTTCCATAGATAAATGTATAGCCCATCGACCACGTGATAAGATGAATATTTTCTTTCATCGTTTGGAAATAAAATTTATAAGACTTGGTTTTTAAAATAAGAAGTACGTAAATGACAAAGTTAGAAAGAGTGAGAAGAATAATTTGCACAAAAGGTGTGAGCCCTATCTGCCTAAGGCTAGAAAGACTCACACAAACCAGAAAATTAGAAAGCAGAAAATAAAATGGACCGCTCATTATTTTTTATCCAAAGCAAAAAGACGAATATTTTTAAGCTTTCCTCGTAAACGTTGCGAAGGCAGTTCAATGAGCAGGCTTTTCTCTTTTATTTGATTAAAAGCATTTTCCATAACCACGCACTCACCTTCACCCGCAACATAATCAAGAACTCTTTTCATTGCATCGAGCTCGCCATCAGCGACTTGATTCATGGATTTAAGGGCCACATCACTTTTTAAATTATCTGCGGTGTTCATGACAAAGCGGTAGCGAAGAGGCATCAAGACTCCTTGTTTTTTCGAGATAAGAGCAAGGGCTTCTTCGTGACCGACGATATCTTGCAAAAAGCTATAGCAACGCTCAATACAATCCTCTGAAAAAGCATCCGAACTTAAAGCGGGAAAAATAAAATACACCTCATCTCCATTGAGTCGGTTGATGATGATTCCTTTTTCTTTATACTTTTCAAAAAGTTCCAGAAAATAAATATCAATAATTTCTTCAATCGTTTTAGCGCCGTAGACTTCGTTCAGGCTCGTCGAGCCCACAAGATCACCACGTATAAGAGCATGAGTTTTGAGTACTGCTGAAAATTCAAAGTTTTCGAGAAAATATTCTTCCGAAAGAGTTTGGTGAGGGTGAACTCGTCCGCGCATCATAGAAAGGAGTTCGTTTTTTTTAATTAACTCGTTTTGTCTAAAAAAGATTTCTCCATACTTTTTAATTTGAGACTCAATTAAATTCTTATTTTTTAAAAACAATGTTGGCAATACATCAAACTTAGCATCTATTATTTTCATCGTTGTATTAATATTTTTAAAATTAATTTCCATAGCATTTGCATTGTTGATTGGTTCTAATGAAACCCCTTTTTCAAATTCAATTTCCAATGTTGGGAAAAGAAATTTTATTTTTTGTTTATATGAATTCAAAAAAGTATCTAACTGCATGTCTTGATCAATTTCTATGGAACTAAGACTTTCTAACATTACCTTATCTCTAGTATAAAAATTATTCTTCATCTTATATATAACAAACAATGAGTAGGCACATGTAAAATACGGAGCGGCAAAAGGGATTAAGCCATTAAGAAAGTGCATATTAATTGCATCATAGATATAACAAAACCCTATAATCAGAAGGCTTAAAGAATCATTTTCTGACTTTATATTGTAATTAACTCTTAATTTATTTATTGAATTCAAATAGGAGATAAATAAAAGGAAAATTCCACCATAGGCTAAAATATATCCTTGGTATATATTAGCTCCAATTTTCAAATACAATCCAAAAAGAATAAAAAAAACAGAAAGTATACAAATGTAATAGATTTTCTTCTTTGTTTTAGAATACTGACAATAAAACGTTCCTAAGTTAACTATAAACACATATATCAGCATCGCATTGGAAAACCGATTTAAAAACAATGCTCCATCTACGCCAATAAAATATCTTGGAAAACCTGACATTGAAAAAACTGACAATATTACCATTAATGTCAGTAACATAAATAATACTTTGTTCTTCATTGAATCAATAAAGCCATTAAGAGCTGTTGAAAAAAAAAGTATTAACACAAAGAAAACTTCAAAAACCAGATAAATGACTTTAAAGTTATCAAATAAAACCCTAGAAAGAAATCCATTAAAATCGAGGATTTCTGGTTTCCCTGATCTAATCCCTTTCTGAGAAGGAACAAAGTTTTCATAATATACATAGGCAATATATTTACCAGAATTTAATTGATAATCTTCAAGGTTTACAAAAAGTGGTAATACTCTCTTATATTTTTTCTCTAAATATCCATGATTGAAAATTATCTTACTCTCATTATTACTATCTACTATTTTTAGATATGCCGAATCGCCTACTTCACCTACATATAAAATATTTTTTTTATACTTTTTTTGATAATATAAATCACACTTATAAAACCCTCTTTCGGGGGCTTCTGGAGAAAGATCTTCTCCTATTTTAAAATTTTTAAATTCTTTGCTCTCTATTGAGAAAAGTTTACAGTTTTCAATTTCACTGGCGTTTAAAATGCTATAAACAAAGAAAGAATAAAAAAAAAATAGAAATATTCTAAACTGCAAACAAATCATCTAAAAAGCTATCTCCATATTTTCTAACAAGCGCATAAGTAACGAGAGACATTGAATTTAATGTTTCATAAACTGATGATCTTTCTAGTAAGTACCAGTCAACTTCTGAAAAAAATTCTGATTCTATTTCGGAGTAAGATTTTCTATCTTCTCTGAAAAACATAAATGTCGCATTTGGAAACGTCATTCGAAGGCTATCCGCAATCGCAACTTCAAGAGAATCATTTTGTATTTCAAGAAAAATCCACATTCTTTGAAAAAGATTGGCTGCAGAACTAAATCTCATCCCATTAGTAATTACAATAAGTCCCAAAAATTCATTATCTAAATATATCGCTTTATATGTAACTTCTCCCAATATATCTTCATTGTTTTGCTTCAGCACATTAAGAAATGTATTACAATTGTCTCCAAGCATTAAAAGCTTATCAAGACAACTAACCTCATTAATTTTTATATTGTTTAATAGTGCCTTGCAAGCGACTGCGGGCTTACTAACTTTGCAAACAAGATTATCTATATTGTTTTTTGTTTTTAAATTACTGATAGTTAAATAAAATCTCCTTGTAAAAGTTGATACCTTTTTAAACGCCAATAAATACTTTGTTGTCCCGTATAAAGACAAACCATCGTATCCTGTTAACATTACACGATACAAAGCATTTGCAGCTGATTCATTTCGAAGCATTGCCCATGAATGTCCAAGTAGGACATCTTTTGAAAAGGGATGGAATGAACAACACAGAGAAAATGAAGGATCTCCAACACAACCTCCTGGAAATTTCTCATCTTGCTCTCGCCAAGCCTCCCTCGTGAGTCTTTCCCATTCCTCGACATTCTCCGCTGGTGCGTACCCTACTTTCTTATACAGCTCAATAAATTTATCGTAATTACTGGGCTCTCTGACAATGATTTTATCGGATGAAATATCGAGAATCATTTTGCGCACGAGGAGTAGATTCTCGCGCACCTCTTCAAAGGAAAGACGAAGAATATTTTGCGAAGACTCAATCACGGCGAAAGAAACGCTCTGCTCTTTGTATTCAAGCTTTGCTATCATCCCTTTGGGCAAAAGGAAAGGCTCACTCATTTCTATCAAGGCTCCTGAAATAGAAATATTTTTGAGAAGTCCCTTTATCTTTTTCTCTCCAAAAAGAACGACGACTTCTTCCTCACATTTATGGCGCAAAAAAATACGCGCGGTGGTAGCAAGCATCGCATGAGGAAATTCCACGCTGATCAAATTAAAATCAGTATCAACATCCGTCACGACACCTTCAAAGGCGTAGGCTACGGATAAAAAATTAAATTGAAATTTATACTTCATCCCCTTGGTAAAGTTTGCAACATTCGCGGTTTCAAAATCCACCACATCTAATTCTTTGCGCTCACTGGAAAAATCAAAACGCAATGTTTCTTTAAAGCCAGCATCAGCAAGTGTCGCGGTGACTTGAATATAGCTAGCACACTCTTTAAGTCTTGCAAAAAGAAGTCCTAATTCATTTGCATCACTTTCTTTTTCCTCATAGAAAAATCGATAGGTACTGGCATTGAGGAACATATGAGGTTCGTAATCCTTAACAAGCCTATAGTGATTTTTGACATCTTCATCCACAAAACTATAGATATGACTTCCCTCTTCTTCTCGCATAAAAGAAAAGTGCCAATGACTTGATAAAGCTTTTTCTTCTTTGTGAAGTAAATGATAATTTTTAGCAAGACTCAGAGGTTGGCTCGATTTAAAAACAACTTCACCGTGCGCAAGATTAATAAGATCAATATCAAAGACATCTTTGCCATCTGACAAAGCAAAAATTTTACTTCCTAAAGAATTTCTTTCTCCTCCTCTTCGATCACTTGGGGCAAGACTAAGGTTTCTAGCTTCCATAAGAATACCTTGACCCTAATTCAGAAAACTGACTGACGATTTCCAAAATCTTATCCTCAGAAACAGTTCTAATGGCGGGGTGTTTTAAAAAATTAGGGCGCGCTTTAACGGTTTCCACAATGATATTACCTTCATCTTGAAGTTTTGCACTCATAAAACCTGCCAAGGTAACCACCAAACCGTGCGCACTCTGTGGCTTCGTATCTAAGACCCAACTTCCCGTTTGACCTAAAACATTCACAATCTCTTCATGTTTAGAACCGAGAATTTTTTCATAATCACCCACGGTAAAATGAGGAGTGTAAATCATGGTGGCCATGGACATTTGTAGATTCTCTTCAAAGTTAAAATCATAGGAACTAATGAGTTGTGCTAAAATTTTTCTTGAAGCGAGACGATCCACTGAATTTTTCTCTGTTATTTCTAAAGTATTGCTAAGAGATTTAAAGAATTCATAATTTTTTTCATCGCTTAACTCTCTACTTGCTCTGTCTCTCACGAAACGCTGCACATAGGTTTTAAAAAGCGCATAGTCATTTAAAACTTTTTCCTGAGTCAGTTCATAAAGAGAGCCTGACCTTTGACTTTCGCGAATCTGAACTAAATTAAGCATATGCACAATCGGGATGATCTGAATATGAGGTTGTGCATTTTGCAATTCATATTGCATAAAAACGTAATCGCGATTTTCAACTCCGTCCTCAATAATAGCCAGATGAATTTTTTTTTCTCTGACTAAAGCTTTGGCATCATTAATGGTTACGGCGGTAAAAACTTGCATCCTCGAAAAATCATCATCAAGCTCAGACCGAAACTCTATCTTTTGCGTTTCTTCAAAATTTTTTCCTAAAATAAGAATCCCTATTCCCTTGGATAATGATGAAGGCAAGCGAACCATATTAAAACTCCTGTGTTTACTCAAAGACTTTTCGGCTAAAGTCCTAAAAAGATAAGGATTTAAGAATCATGGGGGTTATTTTTGCCTGTCTGACTTTATTCTTACTCTCGATTTGTTTAGTGTTTAGTGTGCAAGTTTAGGTGTTTTTGCACAATTTGTATAAATAAGCTCCGAGGATATCAGACGTTTTATAAAGTGATTTTGTTTCATGGGGGTAAAGTTGCATAATAGCCTTTACTTCTTGAAAGCTCCCTCGGCTTATGAAATAAAATTTTCTTCTTTCTTTGGCACTAGGCTTGGCGCTGCCTTCTGCTAGATTGAGCACAATGCTCAGTACCGCGCGATCAAATTGATTTTTAGCAGGCCCAGTTAAAGTGATTGCTTGGCATTCATGAAAAAACGTCACTGCGAGTTGATAGGTTCTAAAATTTTCCATA
>CAYQEW010000080.1:0-7420 GCA_964416605.1 uncultured Bacteriovoracaceae bacterium
ATTGGGTCCAGGTATTTTTATTTTCAATAGAATGAGCGAGTAATTGATCATTTTGAGAGTAGTCCCCAAGACTTGTTCCCAGTAAGGGATTTTTTTTGAAAATTTGCACAGCATTACTCCACATGGCGACTCGGAGACCCCAGGAGGTATTGTAATTATTGTTTTCTTGAATAAGTTTTAAATCATTGAGGCCCTCATTGAATTTTCGAGTGATAGGCTTATGAAAAAAACCGAGAAAAAGAAGGATTGGAATAACGCTAATAAGGATTTTTTTGAAATTAATTTTAGAAAAAAGAATAATGAGTAAGCAAATTAAGGTACTGATCCAAGCGGCGCGAGTTTGAGCAAGAAGCAGAGCGAGAATACCAAAGAGAAGAGAGATAAAGCTCATGAAAAAGTGATTCTTCTTTTGATTTTGAAAATAAAGATCATTAAACACAACTAAGATAAAAAATCCAAGCACATGAGAGAGATAAATCGGATTAAATCCTAAGCCGACTCGAGATTGATCGAGGAAAAAATATTCATAAAGAGAAAGTATCCCGGCAAAAAGTAGTAGTAGAGAACTCATCAAAGGGATAGCTCGCAGTGATAAAGGGCGTCTGGAAAAAAAGATAAAAAAAGGAATAAATGAAATGTAGCGAGCAATTTTTTCGAGACGACTAATATTATCAGCTCGATTTTCTCCTATAAAACCACTGATTATCGCTATGAGAAAGAAAAGGGCAAAAATTTGAATAAATACGGTTTCATATTTTCGTAAAGGAACTTTTTGAATAAGATTTCTTAATTGAAAGAGAGTGAGTGCAAAAAGAATAATATAAGTTGTGCCTCTTAAAGCAGGAAGAAAAAGTAAGCAGAGCATAAAAAAATAAAATAATCCCTCTGAGATTTTGTTTGTTTTTAACATATTTGAGTCACAATTGATTCATCAAGAAGAACTTGAGCTAAACCATATTGGGTCCAGGTATTTTTATTTTCAATAGAATGAGCGAGTAATTGATCATTTTGGGGAAGATTTTCTCTGGTATTTTCAACATGGTAAAGATGATACGCTATACCTGCAAAACGCAGATTAATACGCTTGGTTTTGGCATTGACGAGACGTACTGCAAATTCGCTATCCTCTCTTCCCCATCCGATAAAACGATTATCAAAGCCATTTACTTTAATGGCATCTTCTTTGTAGAAAGAAAAATTACAAGTGCGAATTTTGTCAAAAGAATAAGAAGATTTTTGGGCAAAATATCTAGAGAGCCAAAGAATACGCAGGGTATTTTTACTGTTTTGGTAAATATCCTTAGAGCCAATTCGCGGAAGAATGATGTCTTTCTTTTTTTGAATTTTTTGACTTATGGATGGACCTAGTAAAACGCGACTACCTTGAATAAATTGATTTTTTCGAGCATTTTGTGCGTGATCGAAAATAAAAAATGGATGCAAAAGCATATCGCCATCGATGAGAACAAGATAAGGATATTTTGCGTGAGAGATTGCTCGGTTGCGAATAAGGGCAGCTCTAAAGCCCAGATCTTCATGCCAAATATGAGTGATTGGGATTTTAGAATTTTTAAAATAATTTAAAAATTGAGCACGTTCTTCTGCACTAGAACCATCATCGGCAATGATAATTTCAGAAGGTGGATATTGTTGATTGAGTGCACTTAATACGCAAGGAATAAGATAGGATGAATTATTATAGGTTGTTATGATGAGTGATACTTCGGTCATCTAGAGCCCTAGTAAATATTTAAAATCCTCGCTGGTAAGTTTACCCGATTGAATTTCATCGGAATCACTTCCTAGTAGGTCTTTAAATAATTCTTTTTTCTTTTCTTGAAGCAGAAGAACTTTTTCTTCCACGCTATTTTTAATAATTGGACGATAAACCGTTAAATTTCTTTTTTGGCCTATACGGTAAGCTCGATCAATGGCTTGATTTTCGACCGCAGGGTTCCACCAAGGGTCCATGAGGAAAATGTAATTGGCTTGAGTGAGGTTTAGACCGAGTCCACCTGCTTTTAAACTAATAAGAAAAATGGAAGATTTATCGTTTTGAAAAGATTCAATTTCTTGTTCTCTTTTTTTCAGAGAGTAAGAGCCATCAATACGCGAGAAACTCCAATTCATTTTTTCAATCTCAGTTTGGATATGGTCTAAATAGGTAGTGAATTGGGAAAAAATAAGCACCTTATGATTTTCTTCCATGAGTTGCTCAAGACTTTCCATGAGATAATTAATTTTAGAAGAAAACATTTTTTCAAAATGTTGCCATAAACAAAGTTTTCTTAAGCGAAGAAGATTTTTCAGCGCCGAGGCTGTTTGATACTGAGAGCCAGGAGCAAGCATTTCTTCTTGAATTTCTTTTAATTGATTAACATAGGAAGCTCTTTCTTCATCTGTAAAATCTAAGTAGACATAAGACTCAATTTTTTCTGGCAATTCTTGTAAAACTTGTTTTTTGGTGCGACGAAGCACAAAAGGTTTTGCCATATTCTTGGCGAGTAATTTTTTTTGAAGTGCATTAGAGAAATTGAGTTTTTGTCCCCAAATGCCAGGCAGAGTAAGATCAATGATATTAAAAAATTCAGAAATATCGTTCTCTACGGGCGTACCGGTGAGAGATAGACGAAAACTAGTATTAATTTTTCTTGCAGCTGCAGCACCTTTAGAATTTTGATTTTTTAAATTTTGAATTTCATCAAAAATGACCATGTCAAAACGCTCATTGAGAAAAATGGATTCCACATCATTTTTCAAAACGCCATAACTCGTAAGAATAATCTTATGGTCAATACTTGGGTATTCACGCTGAGAACCGTAGTAAATATAAGGTTTAAGGTTTGAAAAACGTTGAAATTCTTTTTCCCAGTTGGAAATAATACTAACAGGACAAACAATCAGAATTCTATTCACTTTGTGAATAATAGATTGAGTAAAACATATTGCCTGAAGGGTCTTACCAAGCCCCATATCATCAGCAAGACAAGCACCAAAACGATTCTCATAAAGAAAATGTATCCAGTTAACCCCATCTTGTTGATAGTGACGAAGAGTACCATTTATATTGGGGCCCAAATCAACATTGGGAATTGAATCGAGTTCTTTGAGTTTTTGGCAAAAAGAGAGTTCATTTTCAGTAAGGATATTGCCAAGGCCATGGCGATAAATCTCAAGAAGTTCAAAAATTTGAGATCTGCGATAGTGAAGATGAAAGCGGGTATGGTTTTCATCTGTTTTTTCACCGTCTGGTTTTACCAAGCTTCGTTTTAGGAAATTAAAAAGAGCTTTATTCTTTTCATCGATAAAAAGAAGTTCACCTTTTGATTGAAGATAGTTTTTAGTTGGATCATATTTTTTAATGAGAGAGAGATCCTCATTATTTATATCTAGATTTAAATTAAACCAATCAATAGAGTCTTCTTTGCGTTCAAACTTAACATTGGGACGCCAATATTTAAGAGGAGAGCTATTCATGAAAAATTGAATATCATTGTCTCCTAAGAACTCAATAAGACTGGAGAGGCGATCGAAAGCTTTTTCTTTAGAAAAATAAACTTCCCAACTGTGATTTGTGAAACGAGCAGATTTAAGAATATCATCTTTAAAAAGATGCGCGAGGTAATGGATACATTTTTGAGTTTCTGGAATACTGAAAACATACTTTATTGGACTGTCAGGCAAAATAAGAAAGTTTTCTTTTTTAGAATCTTCGCTAAAAAATTTAATATTTTTTCGATAGCGAGAGTATTGTAAAACGAGTTTTGATTCTTGTTCTCCTTGAGTTGAGAGAGTGTGTAGGTATTGGTAAGCATCTACTTTTCGATCAAAACTATTAAGCCATCCACCATTTTGGCTTATTGCTTTAAAATAAAAAGGGATTGGTAATATCTTGCGATCAGGAGAGTGAATTTTCATCTCAATTTTAGCAAGTGTTTCATCTCCTGAGTGGTGAAGTGAAAGTTCCCAAACAGGTTTTACTGGCGTTAGATCTTGCAGGAGCATTTTATTGATTTTTATTTCCTTGATTTCAGAAATACTTTCCAGAATATGGAGATGTTCATCAATAGTGCGAGCCGTGCTCATTTCATGGTAAAGCTGAAAATACTCCCAAGATACATCAGAGAGCTGCGAAAGTTTTCCATTTTCCCAGTGGAATGCACCATAATGATCAAGGAGACTTATTTTTTCGTTGATCGTTTTGTCTTCATTGATAATATAAAATTTGGGAAAGAAAAGATTTTCGTAGCCCTTATGAAATTGATAAGTGGCGCTGCTTAGGCAACTGAGGAGTTCGACTCCTAAGGAGACTTGAGGATTTCTATTTTGAGGTAAGTTAACAATTCGGCCACTTGTTAGAATATAGTTTGTTGTATTGAATTTATCTTTTGGAGTCGTTCCTTTTAATTCTTGAGGCGTTTTATAGTAGAGTCCATACTCACTCGGATGAGTGCCTTTATTATTTAAAACAAGATGAGAAAAAAAATGTTCAGGAGTAAAATTTTGAATAAGATCTTCATTGATTTTTTGCTGTAAGTAATACTCAAGCAAACAAAGTGAGTGATGACAAAAAGGAAGGTCTTTCCAGTGAGGACAATTGCAAAGTCCCTTCAGTTCATTGCTGGCTTTTTTATAGATGATCTGACTTTGATAACCTTTATTGTTCTCAGTGACAATTCCTGAAATTGTGAGAAAGCGCTCTAGATCGCCTCGTTGATAGGAAATAGAAACCTTTGAATTGTTATATAAATTTTTAGTCGCATTAATGACATCAATGTTGGTATTGGAGGGAATATAGTCGATTAATTTTAAATTCATTAAGCGCACATTGTAGTGCAAGATGCAAAGATAGACCAGATAAACAAATAATACTAATCCAATAAATTAATTTTCGGTTCGTTAAGTTTCTGAATCGTCTCCTGCGACGTGCACAAAGCACGCCTCGTCGACTCTCCTCACTTGCCTGCCGATAATTAATTTCTAGAATTAGTATAATCGCACAGGCAATATTTGAATTATCTTAAATTAGTTATTGTCGAGGTAGTTTTTAAGAAGTTTTGCGCGACTTGGATGGCGCAATTTTCTCAGTGCTTTTGCCTCAATTTGACGAATACGTTCTCTGGTTACAAAAAAGTCCTGTCCAACTTCTTCGAGGGTGTGGTCTGATTTCTCACCGATACCAAAACGCATACGTAAAACTTTTTCTTCTCTTGATGTTAAAGTCGCGAGTATGGCTCTGGTTTGTTCTGATAGAGTGACATTGCTTACTGCATCTACCGGATTGATAACTTTTTTATCTTCAATAAAATCACCTAGAGAACTATCTTCTTCTTCTCCAATGGGAGTTTCCAGAGAGATCGGTTCTTTTGATATTTTAAATACTTTTTTTACTTTATCGACGGGCATATCCATTTTTTACGGCGATTTCTTCAGGAGTAGGCTCACGTCCTAATTCTTGGATAAGCTGTCTCGATGTTCTCGATAATTTATTGATTGTTTCAATCATGTGAACCGGGATACGAATAGTGCGTCCCTGGTCTGCAATCGCACGTGTAATTGCTTGGCGAATCCACCATGTCGCATAAGTTGAGAATTTATATCCACGACGATACTCAAATTTATCAACTGCTTTCATCAAGCCGATATTTCCTTCCTGAATAAGATCAAGGAATTGAAGTCCGCGATTAGTGTATTTTTTAGAAATGGAAACAACGAGACGTAAGTTAGCTTCGACGAGTTGAGATTTGGCAATATCAGCTTTTTCTTCACCCTTGGTGATGATTTTATAAACATTTTCTAAATCCTCAAAACTCATACCTGCTTCAATGGTGAGGCGTTTGAGCTTTCTGAAAATATCTTCTTGGTTGCGGACAAGTTGTTCAACTTTCGCATCTGTCGTAAACAGATTTCTCGCAAGATTTCTTTTGAAATTATCGTCATCCATTATTTTTTCAAAGAGAGTTCGATACTCTTCTTCATTATTTACTTCAAGGAACTTAAAAATCCTTTCTTGTTGTTCGTAGAGGTCTTTAAATTGCAGATAGTAAGATTTCACTGGTTCTGTAAAGCTATTGATTGCTTTGCGGTTAAAGGTTAAATCAACAAGCTCATCTTTGAGTTTGTCCATTTTCTTTTGTTGCGCGAGATTTAATTTTACTAGCGTTCCATCTTCGTTGACGATTTCTTTTAAGATACTTTGTAAATGGTCACAGACGAGTGTGATACGAGCACGAGTGTCATCAATTTCTTTTTTCGGTGACTCATCATCAAGACCACGCACTAATTCTTTGACAAAGTTATCTTGGTCTTCAGCGTTATTAATTTTATCTTTAAGACTTACAATTTGTTGCAGGGCATGTGCTGAATGAACAGAAGATTGAATAATTTCTTTTTCACCTTCTTCAATTTCTTTCGCGATAACAACTTCTCCTTCTCTTGTGAGAAGGGCAACAGAGCCCATTTTTTTGAGATAAAGTTTCACGGGATCAGCAGAAGAGGTACGCAGCTCTCTTTCTTCAGAGTTGGCAAGAGTCTCTTCAATAAAGCTTGCAGAAGTTTCTTCGGCAGCTTCTTCTTCATCAATATTTGAATCAACATTAATTTTAGCGGATTCTAGTTTTAAAAGAATCGCTTCAATTTCATTGGGATTAACAATATTGGCAGGAATCGCATCATTAATTTCTTCAGGAGAAAGATGACCTTGATCCTTTCCTTTAATGAGGAGCTTAGAAAACTCTTTTGAATTTATAAAATTTGCTACAAGAGACATGGAATCCTCCAGTTACTTTTTGTTTTTCATCAACAGGTTTTTGATATTTAAATCAATTTGATGAATTTCAGTTATATACTTTTGTGCTTCATCATTGCTTTGACATTCTTGTTGCATGGAAATTAGTTTATGTTTCTCGCTTACTAATTTTTCAACCTTGCACTTATCGAGCAAATCACTCAGCATTCTTTTTCTCATCTGCGTTTCAATTTTTTCATTGCGGTAATCAAAAATAATACTGTTTATACAGTTATCAAATTCTTTCCCTAGAAAATTTTTTTGCACGTAATCTCTTATGAGATCTGCGTAAAAATTCTCATCAATTTCCAAAAATGTTTTTTCTAACCAGTAAAGTAAACTACTTACACCAGAATGGCCCGTATAATCAAGCACTTCTTCCCATTTTTCTTCTAAGAGCATATCGGGACATTGGATGAAAAATTTAAGCACATATTTGTCGCACTGAGTTAATTCATCCTCTTCCTTTGTGAGGGGGATTTCTGGACTTGTGATGAGGGTCTCTTTAATCTCCTTTTCCCTCGGTTGTGGAATAATATCGGCTCGAAGAGCCATTCCTTGAGGAAGATTTTTATAGATTTCAATCAAAACCTCTGGTGTCGATTGCATTTTGAGAAGTTTGGCGGCGGTGAT
>CAYQEW010000081.1:0-7366 GCA_964416605.1 uncultured Bacteriovoracaceae bacterium
ATAGGAATGTATATAGGCTACTCCTATGTTGCCTATAGAATTCCAGATACTGAAGAAAAATTAATTTCAACTAAAAAGCTCACTCCAATAGGTGTTTCAACAACTCTTCGCAACCAACTTCTATACGTTTTTCCAAAAGAAAATTTTTCAATTAACACATCTATCAATCTGTCTGCGGGCTATTTAAAATATCAATTTGCAGATGGTTATGCTTCTCACAATAATATGAACATGCAATTTTCTTTTGGAGTATCTTGGAAATTTCTAAAATAAATATTTATAGATAATTGGTACAACTTCGATGGCAATAAGAACCACAATAATGATTTCCATCCAAAGTATTTTGCGCTCGTGAACTCTTCCTGAAAAAACTTCGGAGACACGAGCCAGATGGCCTAACTTTTTTTCAATGCTATACATCCAATCAGAGAGACGAAGTTTTTTGAGTGCAATTCTAAACACCTGAGCATAATAAGAATCCCCTACGACTTTAATGGAATTTTCTACTTTATCTAAAATCCCACTCACTTCCAGATAATAAACAGAAGCCTCTTTAGAAAGATCCTCATAGGAATTTCCAATCAGAGACGTTTTCTTTCCTTTGAGAGTATCGTAAAGATCATCTATTTTTTTATCGAGCACTTCATCATAAAAACGAAGCTCTAATAATTGGCAAACGGCAAAATCAATAATATCGCAAATATCATTGGAATCTTTTTCATCATAAATAACGGCACTATCCCAATCAATCAAACAAAAATCATTTTGCCCATAAGAAATATATCCTTGCTCTAAACCACTTTTCATTGCCGCAGAAAGTGGAGCTGTTTCACGCAAACAAAGTTGGTAAAGTTCTTCTTTGGCAAGATTAGGATTTTCATTAAAAAGATAAATCATGTAATCTTCATAATCTTTCCAGATGATCGGGTGCTTAAAACTTTTTTCCAAAACAATTAAAATATCTTGAAGCCTTGTTTGAATCTCATCAAAAATAACTTGGTTATTTTCAATTTTCTTTGATTTTTCAATAATTTCATTAACGGTTTCTGACTCGGTAGAAAAAGTAAGTCGAATAGAACAAGCTCCAAAATTCCACAATTTTCCTTGAGCTTGAACTTCATAAATCTCATCGTCGATTTCTTGCGACCAACTTCCAAGACTAAAAATCAGTGGTGCTTGCTCTAAAATCATTGTGCGATTTTCTTTGCGAAAATAAAAGGTTGTTGGAGAAGATTCTTTAAGAAGTAAATTCGCCGCAAGTTTTAAATCTATCTCACTGGCAATATCAAAAAAACGATAATAGAGAATATCTGTTTTCATTTAATTACTTTTTTATTTGTTTCTTGCGATAACGCATATTAAGTAATTCTACACCAAGAGAGAAGAACATCGCAAAGTAAATATAAGCTTTACTAATATGAGCGCCCATTCCTTCTCCTAAAAGCATAACCCCAATCAATAATAAAAAGGAAAGAGCGAGAATTTTTATAGTTGGATGATCCTCAACAAATTGGCCAATTGCTTTTGATGAGACAAGCATGACAACCATGGCGAGACTCATAGCAATAACCATGATTGAGACTTGATTGCTCATTCCAACTGCAGTAATAACTGAATCGAGGGAAAAAACAATATCTAAAATAAGAATTTGAATAAGCATTAAACCAGCTTTTGTTTTTTTCTTATTCGGCTCGGCATCAGGTAAATGTATTTCGGGATTTCCTTCAATTTTATGATGCATCTCAAAAGTGGATTTTCCTATAAGGAATAGCCCCCCTCCAAGAAGAATCAGATCTCGACCAGAAAAATGATGGTCCAAAAGAAAAAAAAGTGGCTGAGTTAAAGTCATCAGCCAACTAATAGAAAAAAGAAGAACTATTCTAATTCCTAAAGCGAGAGAGATGCCCAGATTTCTTATTTTTTCTTGCGATTCCTTAGGGAGTCTCCCCACTAAAATAGCAATAAAAATAATATTATCGATCCCTAAAACAATTTCCATAAAGGTCAGTGTTAATAGGGACGTTAAAATTTCTGGGCTAAAAAAATTCATATCAGATTAAACGTTAGTCCAAGGTTGGTTACCTAGAAAATCAGTTTTGCCAATATTAACACCGTTTGCACGAAGTAAATCATAAGCAGTTGTTACATGAAAATAAAAATTAGGAATCGCGTGAGTAATTAAGTAGTCATGACCATTCATCGCTTTTCCTGCATACCAAGGAAATGTCACGATTTTAGATTCATAGCCTGTAAAATCACAATTTGAAAATTCATTCACAAAATGAATTGTGTTTTTAATTCTTTCTTGAAGCTGAGCAATTGTTGTTTCATCATCTTTAAAAACTGGAGCAGTTTTTCCAGAAAGACGTGCTACTGCACCTTTTGCTGTGTCAGTTGCAATTTGAACTTGCTTGCAAAATGTAAACATATCTGGAGCAAATTTTACATTCATAAAAGTGTTTACATCAAAATTTCTTTCAGTTGAATAAACAACCGCTTTGTCGATAATAACGTTAAGAGCTTCTAAGCTTCTTGAAAATTGGTTAACGATAAGATCATTGATCATTGTGTTTTTCATTATAATCTCCTTTAAGATTGGTTTCGCCGATCTTAGCGCAATTTAAGGAAATATTAAATAGACATTTTTTTCTCTATCCGCTTATCGGGGACAAGCCACATAATACTGACAATCACAAATAATAAGTATGATATTCGAACGTAAATATACGCAAAAGCGATGGCAATGGCATAGAGTACCACCGAAATCCTTCCTTTAAAATCACTCCCTATTGCTTGAACGACAACAGTATCTTCCTCGTGATAACTAACCAGAGACTGCACAAGAACATAATAACTTATTCCCGTACAAATTAAGACAAAACCGTAAAAGGCGACGGGATCAGGGGAAGCGTAGTGTCCCCCCATCCAAATTGTGGCAAAAGGAATCCACGAAAGACAAAAAAGGAGCATTAAATTAGCCCACAGTATTTTGCCATTCACACAAGTACTTGCCTGAAGCAAATGGTGATGGTTGTTCCAGTAAATCCCCACAAATCCAAAACTCATCATGTAGCTGAGAATTGAAGGAAGTATTTTATAAAGATCTGAAAAATGATTTCCAACAGGCGCTTTAATTTCTAAAATCATAATCGTAATAATAATGGCGATAACCCCATCACTAAAAGCTGCTAATCTCGATTTATCCATAATATTTTTCTCTTTTTTATAGTTATTTTAAAAGTATTCGCTATACTTTATTCATGCAAGAAATAATTATTTCTCTTCTCATTGGTTTTGGGCTTTCGATTGCGACGGGTTTTCGCATTTTTGTTCCTCTGCTTATAGCGGGACTTTTTTTGCGGCTTCATATCTCTTTGCCCTTTGATCTAGGTCTTCCCACCCATTCATGGCTCAGCTCTACTCCTGCTTTGATTGCTCTTTCTTGCGCCGTCATCGTGGAATTTCTCGCTTATAAAATACCCTATTTTGATCATTTACTGGATATGGCAGGAGCGCCTCTGGCGATTGCGGGAGGATTTCTTCTCACCTCAACTTTTATGAATGGGGTTCATGATCCCTTTATCAAATATTCTCTCGCTCTCATCGCAGGCTCTCTTCCTGCTCTTGCTATGCATAGTACTTCCGCTCTCACCAGACTTGCTTCAACCAAAACGACAGGGGGAATTGCGAATCCCTTATTTTCATTGATTGAATTTATCAGCTCTGCCATCACAACAATAATGGCCCTTTTTTTGCCTGTACTTTTTTTTATTCTAGTATGCTTTGTGGTGTATTTTATTTGGAGAATTTGGTTTAAGAAAAAAACACAAACTCTCCAAAATTAGACTATTTTTTAGTTGAACAAGAAGAACCAATATTGCACGTATTAATTCCCAATAACTGATAAGGAGGACACCAACCAACGACGCCGGTAATCACAGGAATAATTCCCAATAAAAATAATTTATTTTCAGGCCCCCAAAATGCTAAGGACATTAATCCTAATCCCAAAACAACTCTTACAGCTCTTTCAACGCAGTGAATGTTTTTTTTCATATTCTTCCTTTTTTAAGTAAAATTGGTAAAACCAATTTTTATTTCTTTATTATTTAAAATAACTTTATAGGAAATATCACAGGTTTTAGAAATCATAAAATTAACACCACAGTATTTCTCCATAGAAGCCGTAACTGCTTTGATCGCTTTTTCTTCCTCAATCTCACCCTCTAAAAAATAAATGATTTGCGCTGTTTTAAAATGAGTGGGATGCTCCAAAGTTTTTTCTGCTTCAATTTCCATTGAAAAATGCGCGAGAGTTTGTCTCATTTTTTTGAGCATCGAAACCACATCCATCGCCGTACAGCCCATCATCGCATTGAGAATAAGTTCTTTGGGAGTTGGAGCACTGCCCCCTCCCAAATCAACAGACGCATCAATACTAGAAATAAGGCCGTGATTATCACAAGAAAAACGCATATTATCTAACCAATTTAAACTTGCTTTCATTGTTTAATTCGCAATAAAGGCAACTGCCTGAGCATCAATAGCAGGAGCGGAAGCAAGAAATGTCATTTGTCCGCCACTACTTACTTCATAAATACCCAGCTGACCATTGGCTCCATAGGCTCTATCTGCCAAGAAGAGAAGATTTTTATAGGGAGCTGTGCTCGCCAAAAAACCAACTGCAATTGGTTGTGAGTTGCTTGGGCTAGTGATTGATTCGGTATCAATTTCAGCACTTATCACTCCGGTGGCATTGATTGAATAGCTCGCTAATTTTTTATTATTATAGCCGGCGGTAAAAATATAATCAGTGCCATTTATTGTCCCCAGAGTAAAGTCATCTGGACTTATTGTGGTTGAAACATCATGAAGGAAAGTTGTGTTAGGACCTCCACTATTATAGGAGTGTGTTGCTAATTTATTGCCCGAAGATGAAGCCACAATCAGCATATTGCTATCGCTTGGATTAATCATAATTTTAGATGGAGTATAGGATAGTGACTCCAAGGTTCCCCCTCCTGATGTCGCGCCGGTGGTTGCATTATTATTGTAGAGACCTAGTTCATTTGCACCATACATAGCAAGAAAAGTTTCTGTTCCCGCAACATTCGTAGCCGAACTAAGAATATTCGCTCCTGTTGCGGAACTCTCTGTCAAAGTCATCGCACCTGTTGCTGAGTTAATAGCAACGACGCCTCTGACATTAGAAATGTCATGAGCTAAAAACATAAAATTGCCACTAGGAGCAATCGATATAGAAGCTCTGCCAGAAAAAAGACCATCAAAAAAAGGAAGGTTGAGTGTTTGCTCCTCAGTTAAAACACCATTGCTGAAAGAAAAACGAGTCACACTCCCATCTCCTGGTGTATCCCCTGCTCTATTCATAGTAAAAATCCATCTTTTATTTGGATGAACCAGAATGGTGTATGGTTCTTGACCAGCAATACTCAGCGTAAGAGCCTGAGTGTTTAAAACGGCACCAGAGGATCTATCAATGGTAAAATTATTTATTTTATTTTCCGATCGACTTGTTACAAAAACATTCACGGTTTTAAGTTCCACCACAGGGGTGGTTGGTGTTGGTGTCGAAGAACCTCCTCCCCCACAAGAAACATACATAAACGAAATAAATAAACTGAGTGCAAACGTCAGAAAAATTTTAGAGATACCTGATTTCATTTTTTATCCTTTTATCTCTATCGTGGCATATCTTTTTTCTAACACCTACTAAGCAAAAAATGCCACAAATAAAGGGCGTTTTTTCTATTTTTGCGTGACGCAATAATATGTTAAAATAAGCTTAAGCTTTTGACGAAAAGCTAGGCGGAGCCGTGGAATGAAATGAAATTTTTTTTCTTTGATTTTAAATATTTAATTTTTTTTATCATGCTTTTTTTAAAGTTTGAAACAGAGCTATATGCCAATACTGCGGCAAATACTTTGATTCAAAATACGGCCACGGTTTCTTACTCGGTTGGAGTGTTTAATGATTCCGTTATTTCCAACACCGCAAGCTTTCAAGTGGATGAGCTTATTCTTTTTACTCTTGTTTCCAACAACCCTAGCGGTGTCACAGTGCAAACACCTCATTCTCAAGCAGTTCTCTCTTTTACTTTAAGTAATCTAGGAAATGGAAATGAAGGATTTAGTTTAGGGACAACTCAACTTGTCAGCGATCATTTTGATGCCACCGCAGTGAGCATTTATCTTGATGCCAATAATAATGGTATTTTTGATCCATCATTAGATATACTTTATCTTCCTGGAATCAACGATCCAACACTTTCAAGTAATAGCACTCTTAATATATTTGTGGTTGGGAATATTCCAGCTTCCTTAAATATTGCAGATGAATCGGTGATTCGTTTAAGTGCTTCTTCTCTTACCGGAACAGGTCCCGTCACTAGTCTTTATACTGGTCTTGGCGATGGTGGTGTCGATGCGCTCATGGGTTCTCAAGGGGGAAGCATTTTCACTCAAAATAAATATGTCGTCGCTCCTATTCTCCCAACGCTTACAAAAACTCAATCCATCCTTGATCCTAATGGAACCCATTTCCCTATTCAAAATGCCATTATTACTTATACCTTAAATTTAGTCGTATCAGGTTCTGGTTCACTAACGAACTTACATATCTCCGATATAATTCCTAGCGGCACTGTTTACATCAACAACTCACTTAAATTAGGTGCGACTTCACTGAGTGACTCCGTGGATGCTGATGCTGGTTTTTATGATGGCTCCAAAGTAGAGGTCGTTATTCCGACAGCCTCTGCTCCAAGCACTTATATTGTTACTTTTAAAGTTAAAATTTTATAAAAAAGGAGGTCTCATTGCAAAAAAAATTTCACTGGCTACCGATTGTTTTTATGTTCTGCAGCTTAATCGCCTACGCTAAGGATCAAAAAATTGAGCTTAAGAATGAAGCTTTTTTTGAAAAAGAAAAAGTGGCAAAAAATGGAACGAAAAAAATGGAACTCGTTCCTGTTAAAACTGCTGTGCCCGGAGAAGAAGTGCTGTTTGTCATCACCTATAAAAATATAGGCAATGAAGCGGCTTCTGACATCGTGGTCACAAATCCGGTTCCGAAGAATATGACTTTTAGGAGTGCTGAGCAAAACTCATTAGTTTCTGTGGATGGGGGAACTAATTATGATGAGCTCCGTAAACTTAAAATAAAAGACCAAGGAAATTTAGTCAGAGAAGCACTGGCTAAAGATGTAACGCATGTGCGCTGGAGAATTCCAGGCCAACTTGCTCCTAAGGCTGAGGGCAAGGTGAAATTTAAAGCAGTCTTAAACTAAATAAATTTAAGGAGGAATTATGAGATCATTTCGTTATCTCGTGAGTGTGTTCTTCTTGC
>CAYQEW010000082.1:0-7350 GCA_964416605.1 uncultured Bacteriovoracaceae bacterium
GAAGTAATAAAGAGCAGAGAGAATATTATTGTTGTTATTATTTTCATATATTCCTTATCGTCGGATTTATTATACCATGCTTACTTTTTTTACCTCATAGAAAAAATTGACTAGTTCTATTATGATAAAATTCAACATTTTAGCAGAGAGAAAATATGTCAAATGAACTAGCTAGAAAACTTGGTCTGATTGATGCCGGTTCTATTGTGGTCGGCAGTATCATTGGTACGGGAATATTTTTAAAAACAGCGTCGATTGCTTCACTTGTAGGAAGTCCGATGATGGTTCTTGCCGTGTGGATTTTTGCGGGCCTTTTATCCTTAGCAGGAGCTCTTGCTTACGCTGAACTGGGTGCACTTATGCCTCATGTCGGTGGAGAGTACGTTTATCTCAAAGAAGGGTACGGAAATATTTGGGCTTTTTTATATGGTTGGATGCGTTTTTGGATTGGCTCCCCTGGAACAATTGCTGCTTATGCCGTTGGAGCAATGACTTTTCTTAGTGGAGCTCTAGATCTTTCTTTTATCGGAGGGATTCCTGGTGCGGCTGTTGTCATTATTGTACTTTTCTCTCTTCTCAATTGTCTCAGTGTAGGATTTGGAGGGCGAGTTCAATCCATTATGACAGCTCTAAAAATAGTCCTTATCGTTGGTATTGCTATCGGGGTTTTACTTTTTTCCAGTACCGCAAATTTTTCACATTTTTTTGAATCTTCTTCTCAAACAACTGCTTTTAGTTTTGCCGCTTTTGGATCTGCGACTCTTGCGGCGCTTTGGGCTTATGATGGTTGGAATAATCTTCCTATGATTGCAGGAGAAATTAAAAATCCACAAAAAAATATTCCTCTTTCTTTGGGACTTGGAATGCTTATTATTCTTGCTATTTATGGACTCGCTAATTTGTCTTATTTTTATGCTCTTCCTTTTAGTGAAGTAATGAATGCAAATTCCTCCAATGCTCCAGATGCGCTGCCTGTTGCCACAAAAGCAGCGATGACTTTTCTGGGATCATCAGGGGTCGTGATACTTTCTCTGGCATTTGTTTTTTCTGCTCTGGGCGCTATGAATGGCTCCATTATGAGTTGCGCTAGAGTGCCCTATGCGATGGCAAAAGATGGTTTATTCTTTAAACAAATTGGAAAATTACATTCGAGAACACTCGTTCCTGTTGTGTCAGTACTTATTCAAGCGTGCTTATCGATTGTTCTTGCATTATCAGGAACGTTTGATCAGCTGACGGATTATGTTGTTTTTTCTTCGTGGATTTTTTATGCCATGGTGACTGGAGTTGTTTTTGTCTTAAGAAAAAGAAACCCTCAAGCAGAGCGCAGTTATAAAACATTGGGGTATCCGATTGTGCCTATTATTTTTATTGTGCTCGCTATTTTGCTTCTTGTGAATACGGTCATAACCAGTCCAAAAGCTTCCGCCATTGGACTGATTTTTATTTTACTTGGTATTCCCGTTTATTTTGTTTTCAAGAAAAGTCTTACTCGAGATAATACCTAACAACGGTAATAAATTTTCCTCGCTCTAGACGAAGTCTAGAGCGCAAAATAAATGACGTCTGGTTATGTAAAAAAAGATGATACCATTTGGAAGGGACGAATTCGGGGATAACCACTGCAATGCGGTGTCTAATTGGCATTTTGGCAGCAATGTCATCGATGTATTGAACAATATGTCTTATGAGTGATCGATAAGGAGATTGTAAAATAACGAGTTCAATTCCTGGAGCTACTTTTTCCCACTGTGTGCGCATTTGTGTCGTCGATTCTTCCGAAGTGTTGACATAACAAGCGTGAACATCATCAGATAAAGCTTTCGCGTACTTGAGAGCTTCGATAACGCCTGGATGTATTCCAGAGACAGGAACAATGACGGTGTATTTATTGCTGGTAAAATCGATTGGTTGATTAAGATTTTTGTAAGCTAATTGAGTTTTAATATCTTTATAGTGATGGTGAATTCCTTTAAATAAAAAAACGAAAGATGGAATAAGGATAATAACAATCCATGCGCCACCCATAAATTTAGTGACCGCAATAATGATAAGTACGGTGAAAGTTGCAAGCAACCCAACGGTATTTGTAAGTAGGCCACTTTTCCAAGATTTCCCTTTTTCTTTGAGGTGATGCACGATCATTCCTCCCTGAGAAAGGGAGAAAGAAAGAAAAACACCGACGGCGTAGAGTGGTATTAAATAGTGAGTGCGACCGCCAAAAAAGAAAATTAACATTGAAGCAGCAACACTGAGACCTAGAATTCCATTTGAAAAGACAAGTCGTCCTCCCAATGCACCCAGTTGCTTAGGAAGAAAATTATCTTGAGCAAGCATTGAAGAGAGTCTTGGAAAATCAGCGTAGCTCGTATTAGCGGCAAGCAGAAGGATAAGAGCCACTGAACTTTGAATCACATAATAAAACCAAGTGCTGCCAAAGATAGATCTTGCCAGAAGAGAAATAGCGGTTTGTCCGTGGTGAGGATGAATATGATAAATATGGGCAAGTAAAGTAATTGAAAGGAAAAGGGCTCCTAGAATAATACACATCCAAAGCATGGTGATTTTAGCATTTTTTTGAGCGGGTTTTTTAAAGATCGGAATACCGTTTGATATTGCCTCAATTCCCGTGAGGGCAGCGCATCCAGAAGAGAAAGCTCGCATAAGCAGAAAAAGAGGAATAACTGGATAGGTTTCATGAATGATCGGTGCAGGATTAGGAATTTGTCCAGTTAAATACTGATAAAAGCCAGCTCCAATCATAACAATAAAAGAAGCTATAAAAAGATAAGTGGGAAGAGCAAAAATATTGGAGGATTCTCTAATTCCTCTTAGATTCATGATGGTAATAAAAGAAATAATGATGATACAAACTATGACGTTATGTTCAGCAATAAAAGGAAAAGCGGAAGCAATATTTTCGACCCCTGCGGAAATGGAAACGGCTACCGTTAGAGTGTAATCGATCAGAAGAGACGCACCTGCCATAAGGCCTGCATTAATGCCTAGGTTTTCTTTGGCAACAGTATAAGCACCTCCTCCATTAGGATAGGCATCAATTGTTTGACGATAGGATATGGTAATCACAAAAAGCAAAAGAGCAACCGTACAAGCAATGGGAATAGACCATGTCATGGCACTTGTTGCAAAAAGCGAAAGAGGAATAAGAATTTCTTCGGTGGCATATGCGACAGAAGACAGAGCATCAGAAGAAAGAACCGCCAGCGCTTTCCATTTTGGAATATGTTCGTGCTCCATCATTTCAGAGGAAAGAGGATCTCCAATGAGAATTTGTTTTACACGATTAATGACCATGGTATAACCTGTGTTTAGCATCTGAGTCCTTTATAGTATTTTAAGATGTGAAAATTATCAGTGATTTTTCGAGCAGACAATATGTTTTTCGTTAAAGCCTGTAAATCTAAGGAGTTAATAGATGAGCCTCGTTCAATTGTCCAATTTAAGTAGAGTATTTATCAAGCAATCCCATGAATTAGCGGAAATTTTTGGTTATGAGACCAGAAATAAATACGAAATTATGGATGAAAATAAAATCGTTATTGGTTTTGCGGCAGAGCAATCAAAGGGAGTCTTTAATTTTATTGTTCGGCAATTTCTAGGGCATTTTCGTTCTTTTGATGTGATCTTTTTTACGCCAGAGCGCGAGAACTATATGGTGTGTCACCATCCTTTTCGTTGGTATTTTGAGCGCATCGAGGTGAATGAACCTTCAGGCCAAAAAATTGGTGCCATTGAAAAACGCTTCTCCTTTTTTTCTAAAAAGTTTGATGTCCAAAATGAAAGAGGACAAGTCATTATGCAGGTTTCATCGCCTCTTTGGCGAATTTGGTCATTTAAATTTATAAAAAGATCAGTGGTGGTAGCTCAAATTCAAAAAAAATGGTCAGGATTCTTGACTGAAGTTTTTACGGATCGCGATAATTTTATGATTGAGTTTCAAGATAAAAATATGACCGAAGCTGAAAGAAAAATTATTCTTGGTGCTTCGGTTTTTATTGATTTACTGTACTTTGAGAAAAAAGCGAACTCTTAAATAGATTGATTTAAAATTTGCTCCACAATAGGTGGAGTAATTTTTTGTCTTTCTCCAAGCGCGCTAAAACCTTGATCCTTTAATTTTTGAGCGACCACGGGAATTTGATCTTGATCAATATGGTAGTCAGAGAGTCGTGTTTTCACTCCAACTTGTTCAAAAAAGTTTCGTGTTGCTTCAATGGCTTGCAAGCATTTTTCTCTGTCTGAACCTTCTGTAATATTCCAGACGCGCTCAGCGTATTGCAGTAGCTTTTCTTTTTTATCTTCAAGCATAATCAAGAGATTTCCGGGAAGAACGATTGCCAAGGTTTGAGCATGATCTAAGCTGTAGAGCGCAGTCAGTTCATGACCTATCATATGGGTTGACCAATCCTGAGGAACCCCAACACCGATGAGGCCGTTAAGAGCCATCGTACAGCTCCACATAAGAGAAGCGCGAGTTTCGTAGTCCTTGGGGTTTTTAAGAGCCTTCGGCCCTAATTCAATAAGGGTTTGAAGAATAGATTCGCTGAAACGATCCTGAATTGGGGATGAATTTGGGTAAGTCAAATATTGTTCAATGACATGAACATAAGCATCGACAATCCCATTTGAGATTTGTTTTATCGGCATAGAATAAGTTGTTTCAGGATCAAGAATAGAAAAAATGGGAAAAGTCAGCGGAGTCATTCTACTTATTTTAGTGCTAGTTTCTTTTTTCGTTATGACAAATCCACAATTCATTTCACTGCCCGTTGCCGGAAGGGTTAGAATCGTTCCAAAAGGAATAGCCTTGTTCAGAGGAGTTGTGCTCTTCATGAGATCCCAAGCATTTTCTCCTTCAAAGCAACTTGCAAGGGAAATAAACTTTGTTCCATCAATGACGGAACCACCACCTACTGCGACAATAAAATCAATCTTTTCTTTTTTAACAATGGCAACAGCCTTCATAAGTGTTTCAAAAGTAGGGTTGGGTTCAATGCCCGCAAATTCAAAAACCTGATGATTGGCGAGCGCCTTAATAGTTTGTTCATAGACGCCATTTTGCTTAATGCTGCCTCCTCCATAGGTAATCAAAACTTTTTGATTGAGAGGGATAAGGTTTTTAAGGTTTTCTATTTGGCCTTTGCCAAAAAGAATTTGTGTGGGATTTTGGTATGTAAAATTATTCATGTCATATTTATATATGCACAAATTAAAAATTAGAAGTAGAATATATCTATCAAATCATAGAGGAGGACAACATGGCTAAAGGACAAGAAAAAGGAAGAGATAAAGGTAAGGAAAAAGGAAAGAAAAAACTTTCTATTACAGAGAAGAAAGAAAAGAAAAAAGCTAAAAACGAAAGTAAGAAATAATTAATCGGACCAATACCCTTTATAGAGAAAATACCCTATGGTGGTGGCGAGAGACACAAGCATAATCGCCATCGCAATGGGGAATAGGTAAGGGTGAGAAAAAGGGATAGCCGTAAAATTCATTCCCCAAAAAGAACACCATAGAGTAAGAGGAAGACCGATACTTGCCAGCAGTGAAAGCTTTTTTATGTGGATATTAGTGCGGTGAGCATGATGGCCCCAATAAAGCTCAATCGTTGTGGCAATCTGACTACTATGTAAATTGATGCTGTGATAAATTCTTTCGCAATGGTCGTGCAGATCGCGCAGTTTCCAGGTAAGATCATCTTTACCTTCATAGTAACTTTGCAGTTGCTGAGCTACCGAGGCTAAATGCGATAAAGAAAATTCTAGTTGATTAAGTTTCTTTTTGATTTTAAGTAGAGACTCTGGATTAAAATTTTCGGTGAACATTTTGTCTTCAAATAAGTTTATTTGCGTGAGGATTTTTTTGATTTCATTCCAAGAGTTATCAGTACTTTTATCTAAAGCTTGAAAAACTAAATGCCAAACATCTTTTTGATTGAAATCAAGTTTGAGATAATCTGCCCAAGAATTTCCTTCAGGAGGATTTTCGTGAGGGACCATAATAATTTGATCTTTAAAAATGAGAAATTGAATTTCAAAAATTTGGTTTTTGGCGTACATAAACCAAACAAGTAATTGATGGTGATCAAAATCTTCAAATTTCGGCCGTTGTTCTCGATGGATACAGTCTTCAAGGGCCAAAGGGTGTATGTTCAAATCACTTGAGGCTTGTGCCAGTGAGGAATTATCGGTGCTTAAAATTTCAGTCCACTTAATCATTTTATGTTCCTTATTAGTGTTATTTTAGATAAGCTAGGGATTAAAGTCTATAAAGGAAAAACCATGTCGTTTGCAAAATTTGAATTAAAGAAAATGGATGCTAAAAAACTGCGCAATCTGCGCATGAATCTCAATAACCGTTTAGAGTCTTTTAAAACGAATAGCAACGCTAAGGATTTAAAACCAAGTCATAAGCTTTATGGTTTGGGTCCCGATGAATGTGCCCAGCTTTTAGAGCTTGTCAAAAAAGCAGAGAAACAAATTTCATAGACTCTTAAAACTGAGAATATAAAAACTCACACCGACAGCGATAAAGATAAGAAAAACTTTTACCCATAGAAGGGACACTACCCAAAAAGTCGAGTAAAGGATAAAAAGCCAGAGCATACTGAGTGCGGTGATTTTGGTTTTGATGCTGATTATTTTTTCTGTTTGAAATTTTTTAATGGGTTCTCCAAATATTTTGTGCTCAGTTATCCAAGTATGCATTTTCGGTGAGCTGCGATAAAAACAGGCAGCGGCAAGAATCAAAAAAGGGGTTGTTGGAAGAAGGGGAAGAACAATACCAACTATTCCAAGAGCAATAAAAAAAAATCCTAAAAAAAACATTATTTTGTTTTTCATAATGCTTTTTTAATAGCCTGTTTAAGTGACGTTTTAGCTGGTGGATAAAATAAATCAATTTCTTTACTTGCGACAGTCGGAATTTCGATACTTCCTAAAAGTTTATGCCCAACTTCATAAAATTCAGAGAGAAAGACTCTCATCACAGTGAGAACATAGCGCTTGGGGAAATTTTCAATGGAAATAATGGGCCTTTTTAAATTTTGTAAAGCAGCGCACAGAATAAGCAGATCAGCATATCTCACGACTTGAGGCCCACCTAATTCAAAAATTTTATTCTGCCTAAATTTTTTAGTGATAGATTGTTCAAAATAAGTGAGTAAATCTGCGAGAGCCAGAGGTTGGCAGGGAGCAAGAGCCCATTCACTTTGTAGGATAAAAGGGAATTTTTGAACAATGGCTTTAATCAGTTCAAAAGAGAGTGAGCCTTTACCAATAATGATCGAAGCGCGCATCTCAATAATTTTTGCTTCAGATTTTTGCAATA
>CAYQEW010000083.1:0-7340 GCA_964416605.1 uncultured Bacteriovoracaceae bacterium
ACCACTGCTTATAAGCAAGACTGGGCACGATCTACATTCTCACAAACAATAAACAAAAACATTAAACACAGGTAAAAGTAAAATGGAAAAGGTGTGCCGTAAAAAAACTCACAGCATCTCAATGCGTCACTTATAAACTTAGTCAGAAATCCGGGCTCGTTAAAATGACTTCGTCCTGTTTACAGAGGCCAGACTGCCATGTGCCTTAAAATCAATTGTTTACACTTTTTTGTTAGAGACACTTTAAGCACCTAAAAATTTTACAGGATCATTCATAAACCTAGACAAGAGTTAAGTTTTGCGCTAATAATAGCTAAAATAGTATGCAAAGAATGAACGCAAGTTCGACAGAACCTCATAAAAAAGGAATCTTATGAAATTTTTTAACATTCAAATGGCTGCACAGATTTCAGGATTAACGACTCATACCATTCGTGCTTGGGAAAAACGCTACCAAGCCCTCACTCCTGGTCGAAGCGACACGGGAAGACGCCAATACACCTCAACAGAAATTGAGAGACTTTCAACCCTTTCGCAACTCACAAGTTTGGGAAACTCTATTGGCCAAATCGCTCATCTTCCCATCGAAGAACTGAAAGATATTTTAAAAATGCTCAACTATAACCCAGAGCAACCTAAAATGATGTCAACGCCGCTCCATCATAAAAATGATCTCGATATTGAAGCAACTCATAAAAATCTTCTCATGGCGCTTTCAGGCTACAAGATGGACATCATTTCTCATGAACTCAACAAAGCGAAAAATGGTTTAACGCCAAAGGATTTCGCACTGGAAATCATCAATCCTCTGGTCAACGAAGTGCAAATCAGACAAGACAATAAAATCCTCTCTATCCCTCAAGTACAGGCTCTTTACGCCATTATTAAATTTCATATTGGAAATATTATTTACAGTCACTACGAAAAAAATGTGCGCTCTCATCATAAAATTGCTCTCGCAACTCCAGAAGGCGAGCATTATATGTTTGATATCTTTATGAGTGCTCTTCTTTGCAGTCATCATCAAATGAATTTTTTCTTCCTCAGCTCCAATCTACAAGCTCCTTCCGTTATTGAAGCCGTTAACGCGGTGGAAGCAGATATTGTTATTTTGGGAGTGAATAAACTCGATCGCCTGAAGCGCGCCCTGCCTTACTATCTCGAAGAGCTTCTCACCACTCTTCCTGAAAAATGTGAAGTATGGCTTATTGGAAATTCGGGTTTTAAAGACACTTCGATTCCAAGAAAAAGTCAGTTCAAAATTATTCCAAGTTTTACTCAATTAGATCAAGTTCTTGCGAACCTTGTGTAGTTTTCGATAAAGTCGTGGCAACTTAAAAGAAAAGCGAAATATTCCTCGTTTTTCTTTTAGTGCCCGCATTTGAGCCTCAATATAGTTTTTCTTATCTGTCAGATTATTAAAAAGAGTATAGGTATAAATCACAGCATAACCAGTTCGCACCATTTCAAAATTAAGAGATTTGGAGCCACAAAAAAGTACTCCTAAAAAACGACCATACATATCTCGTTTATAAATTTGAACACTCAGCTTCAAAGAACATGAATGGAGTAATCGATCTAAATAATTTCTCGCCATTTCCCCAACCTTATCTTGACTCATTTCCGGAGCATCAATGAAATTGAGCCTAATTTTTTCATTGCCCCATTTTAAAGTATCGCCATCTAAAATTTCATAGGACTCTAAATCATAGGTTTTAGAAGGATAAATATCGACCAATAAAAAATTGATAATTATGACAAAGTAAAGAAAAATACTCGCTCTCATGAGCCTTTAATGTTACAAAAAAAATAAATATAAAAGGAAATTAAAGCTGTGAATATACAAACTGAAAATAAAAAATTTTTCCAATTTAAGCTTGTTCACCAAGATAAAAAATCTAAAGCGCGCGCGGGAGTTATCACGACACCTCACGGTGAAATCAATACCCCTATTTTTATGCCCGTGGGAACTCATGGTGCCGTCAAAGCTCTGCAAACAAAAGAGCTTAAAGAAATCGGAAATCCTATTCTTTTAAGCAATACCTATCATCTTCATTTAACACCAGGTTCTGCGCTCATCAAAAAAGCGAAGGGCCTGCATAAATTTATGGGGTGGGACCGCGCGATTCTCACTGACTCTGGAGGCTTTCAAGTTTTTTCACTGACCAAAAAAACAATCACGGAAGAAGGAGTGCATTTTCTCGATCAGCACAATAAAAAAATATTTCTTTCACCAGAAGAAAGTATTCGTATCCAACAAGAACTCGGCTCTGACATCATGATGGCCTTTGATGAGTGTATCCCTCATCCTGCCACAGAGTCTTATACCGACACCTCAATGGCAAGGACCCATCGCTGGCTCGATCGCTGTATTACGTCTTGGACAAATCCGGAGCAAAGCCTTTTTGGCATTATCCAGGGTTCGGTTTATGATAATTTGCGCAAAAAATGCGTTGAAGAAGTCTGTAGTAGAGATCTTCCAGGATATGCGATCGGAGGCGTTTCGGTTGGAGAGGGGCCCGAGTTAATGCGAAAAATTGTGGAATACACGGCGCCGATTATGCCTACAGATAAACCAAGATACGTTATGGGAGTCGGCAATCCCGAAGATCTCTTTATGCTCTGGGAAAATGGCATCGATATGTCGGACTGTATTATCCCTACTAAATTTGCTCGCGGAGGAACTCTTTTTACTTTCCGTGGCAAAATTCGCATTCGTCACCAAAACTATCGTCGCGACTTTTTTCCGATCGAGCCCAATTGTACTTGCTACACTTGCACCAATTTTACTCGCGCTTACATAAAACATCTTTTTGACTCCAATGAAATATTGGGTCAAGTTTTAGCAACCACCCATAATATTGCTTTTTACCATCAACTCTCAACGATGGCTCGCAATGCCATTTTAGAGGATCGTTTTACGGAGTTTAGAGATGAGTTCTTTAAAAATTATTCTCTTAACTAATTTTGCTCTTTATCAATTGGCTTTTTTGGTTATCCTCAAAACCAAAAAACTCGCTTTTATTGATACTTTTTGGACATTAAGTTTTGCTGTGGCAGCCAGTGTTTCAACATTCTATCTTTTTCCACTCACTCCAAGAAATATCATTATTTGGAGTCTCATCTTGCTTTGGACCCTGCGCCTTGGCACTTATCTCACGGCGAGAAACTTAAGTCTTCATGAAGATAAACGCTATCTTGATATTAAAAATAATTGGAAAAAAAATTTCAATCTTCATCTCTACCTTAAAATCATTCTGTTGCAATGTTTTCTCAGCTCTCTTCTTGTCAGCCATTTCCCGTTTATTTTTGCCCCTTCCGAAATCTCGAAAATTGATCTAGTGATTTTTCTTTTAGCTTTTGGCGCATTCCTTTTTGAGGCCATTGCTGATTATCAAAAAGCCCAATTTAAAAAAGACCCGAAGCATCATCATCTTATTTGTATGAAGGGTTTATGGGGATTCAGTCAACATCCTAATTATTTTGGCGAAATGAGTTTTTGGTTCTGTATTGCCATGTTTGCTTATAAACAAAATACTTGGGGTTATGAGCTTTTCCCTGCCATACTTTTAGTCCTTATCATCGATAAATTATCGGGCCCTAAACTTTTACAAGAAAACTATAAGACTCGTGACAATTATGCGCAGTATCAGAAAATTCAATCTAAATATATTCCCCAATTCTTTTTTTTTCGCTAATATCATCAACACAAACCTTCAAAAAGAGATTATTTTATGGGAAGAAAATCAGCCAAAATTGCCACCCGCAAAGGGGCTTCAGACAAAGCCAAAAGTCTTGTTTACACCAAAGCACTGCATGATGTTACCACTGCCGTTAAAAGTGGAAGCCCTGATCCAGAAACCAATTTTCTTCTCAAAATAGCGCTTGAGCGCTGTAAAAAATTTAATGTTCCCAAAGACAATATTGATCGTGCCATTAAAAAAGCGCAGGGAGTTGGGGGTGAAAATTATCAAGATATTAACTACGAAGGATATGGCCCAGGAGGGGTTGGTATTTTCATTGAGGCTTCAACCAATAATGTCACCCGAACTGTAGCCAATGTGCGAAGTATTCTCAGTAAGAATGGTGGAACCCTCGGAACCACAGGATCACTCGAGTTTATTTTTGAACGCAAAGCCGTGTTTATCGTCCCTAAAAATAAGATTAACGAAGATGATCTTACTTTAGAAATGATCGATGTTGGGGCAGAAGAAATTGAAACCAATCCTGATGACGAACAATTTTTTAGAATTCTTGCACCAATGGAAGCTTTCGGCACGATTCAAGTAAAACTCCAAGAGATGGGCATCACCCCAGAAGAAGCGAGCTTACAGCGTATTCCCAATAATTTTAAAGAAGTTGATGATGAAACCTATGAGCAACTTGAAAAAATTATTGATCTTTTAGAAAGTGATGAAGATGTTGTGACGGTTTATCACAACATCGATGAATCGGATGAGGATTAATACCAATGACGTAAAATAATGGGATACGAGGAAAACAAAACAAAATGCCGAGGCGTGCTCAATGCACGTCGCAGGCAGCTTTGTTGTAGTTTGACAAAGTAGACCGTTGTTTTACGTCATTGGTAGAATAAGAAAGCCTAGGCTTTCTTATTCTGCGCAACGATAAAATCAATGACCTGTGTCAGTTTATCTAAGTCTTCTTTTTTTATACTGTGAAACATGGAAATTCTAAATTGATTGCGCCCTAGCTTGCGGTAGGAATCGATATCAACAGCAATCCCCTGCTCTCTTAAATACTTTGCTATTTCGGTGGCATCGTAAGCATCGTCAATATCAATAGTGGCCACCGAACGCGAACGAAATTTATCTTCTTTAATAAAAGGTTTGGCATACCCACAGCTCAGCGCCCACTCATAAATAAGTTCCGCTTTATCTTCAGCAAGAGCTGCTACTTTTTTCTCGCCTAACACATTTAATTCTTTAATTTGCTCATTGAGAAAAAACAATCCAGATAAACTTGGAGTCGTATAAGTTTGATTACCTTCTCCATTTTCAAGCGCCAGAGAAAAATCCATAATCACTGGAATATAACGTTTTAATTCTTTTACTTCTTTCACTCGCTCAATTGCTTGCGGTGATAGGATGGCAATATAAAGTCCTCCTTCACTGGCAAAAACTTTTTGCGGGGAAAAATAATAAAAATCAATTTTAGAAAAATCCACAGGGATTTGTCCCGCACCACTTGTCGCATCAATGGCGAGAAGCCTTCCCTTGCGGCGCTCTGGATAGCTTGTAATTTGCACGCCCGTTGAAGTTTCATTGAGAACCGTGCAAATGAGATCTGCATTTTCCTGATCATAAACATCAAGTCCCTGACCAAAAGGCACTTCGGTTTTAGTCGCCTCAATCCAAGGAATATTTTTCATCGCCTGATAGCATTTTTGAGAAAATTCTCCACACACGTAACAATGCACCGATTCCTGAACCGCTCCAAGACCGAGCATATCCCAAAAGAAACTTGCGCCACCATTGCCTAAAATAACTTTATAGCCTGCTGGCAAACCAAAATATTTTGTGAGGCCTTCTTGAATTTCTTTTACGGTGTTTTTAATTGTTGCTTGACGATGGCTTGTTCCCATAAACTTCGGCCCAATATCAGCAAGCTTATAAAGGCGTTGCTGAGGGATCAATGAGGGGCCACAGCCAAAACGCGGATCACTTGGGATAAGTTCTTCGGGAATTGTATTTGTAAAATTCATCGCCATAATTTGTCCTTTTTTAATTTAAGTGAAAGACTTCTTTCATTTCCACTGCAAGTCTTTGCATATATCGATCCATTTCAGGATGATTGATATCTGTAGCGTCCATAAGGTAACGTTCCGGTCCAAAATCTTTAATCATTAATTTAGTCTGCCAAATATTTTCACGTGGCATATTGATATCTGATCTAAATTTATAATCAGCTAAGATTTCTGGTTTTATGTAATCTTGAATTGAATTTAAATAATGATCATTATAAATTTTCGTGCCATCTTGTGTTCTCGTAAAACCGCGCACGACGTAATCGATATACACAACATCACACTCAAAAGATTCAAAAAGATAATTGACTGCGCGCAGTGGAATAATATCACCACAGGTCGCAATATCAATATCTACGCGAAAAGAACAAATGCCATTAGGGTCTGCGGCATCGGGATAAGTGTGTGCTGTAATATGTGATTTATCTAAGTGTAAATTGACTTGAGGTGATGGACTGTCCCACTTTCCTCCTTGCACATCGCTCATCAGAACCATTGTGGATGCTCCAACTGGCTCATAATCTTGCATGGAAACATTGAGAACAGTTGCCTCGATAATACGACAAATTTCCGTAGAAACTTCAAGTATTTTTTGTGCATTATATTTTTGATTAATATAATCGATATACTCCGACTTTCTTTGTTCAGTCGGAGCGATACAAAAATCAAAAAGATTAAAACTCACAACTTTAGTTAAATTATTAAAACCTGAAAGCTTAATTTTATCGTTCATTAAATAAGCCCCATCGACTTAACACTGTCTCTTTCATCTTTTAATTCTGCTAAAGTTAGCTCTAATTTATTTTTACTAAATTCATTAAACTCGATTCCTTCAACAACTACTAATTCTCCATTTTCCACTCGGCATGGATAAGAGAAAATAAGCCCTTCATCCACGCCGTATTCACCATTTGAGCAAAGAGCCATCGAAAAACTTTGGCCTAAAGCGGTGTCATGAGTCAAATTATAAATCCCATCCACGACTCCATTGGCTGCACTAGCCGCTGAAGAAGCTCCACGCGCCTCAATAATCGCCGCGCCTCTTTTTTGAACCGTTGAAATAAAATCTGTCTGCAACCATTTTTCGTCACTAATCATTTCAGTTGCTGGTTTACCATTTATTTTGGCATGATAAAAATTAGGATACTGAGTAGCGGAGTGGTTACCCCAAATAATCATATCGGAAATCGCTGTTGTATCTACTCCCGCTTTGCTTGCCAGTTGCGTGATCGCTCTATTTTCATCAAGAGTAGTCATCGCAAAAAATCTATCTTTCGGAACGTCTGGTGCATTATTCATTGCAATAAGACAGTTTGTATTACATGGATTGCCAACCACAAAAACGCGCACATCATCTGCGGCAAAATCGTTAATCGCTTTTCCTTGAGCCGTAAAAATTCCACCATTTACTTTAAGTAAATCACTTCTTTCCATTCCAGCTTTTCTCGGAACTGAACCAAGACAAATAACCCAAGTGGCATCATTGAATGCTACTTCTAGACTGGATGAACACGTTATTTTTTTTAAAAGAGGAAAGGCACAATCTTCAAGTTCCATCGCCACACCTTTTAGT
>CAYQEW010000084.1:0-7249 GCA_964416605.1 uncultured Bacteriovoracaceae bacterium
TTGAATTTTTCTTTACTACTATCAACCATTTCCTTAAGTTGCTTTCCCACTTTAAAAAAAGGTACTTTTTTAGGAGATACTTTAACAACCTTACCTGTCTTGGGATTTCTTCCTTCGTAAGCTTTATAATTGCGATTCGCAAAAGAGCCAAAGCCTCGTATTTCAATGCGATCATCCACAAACAAAGCCTCAATGAGAACATCAAAGGTTACATTAACTACTTTCTCTGACAAATGATGCGGTAAATGAGCCTGTTTTTCTAACAAAAGTATTAAATCTGTTTTAGTCATAGTCTCTCCCAATAATTCTTTAGGCTTTTATTTTAACCCAAAATTGAAACCATTGATACTTAAGAAAATCCTTCTTATGCCTAATATTATTTGCAGCATACACTAAATTTATTCCTCTAACTATATAATATTACAAAATAGCCTTATGAATCAATCAACTTAATCTAAAATGAGATTAATTATGAAAATAAAAAAGCCGATAAGCTGCTTAAGGAGAAAAAATTGAGTAAAATTTCGTTCCTACTTCCAATTGTACTTATGAGTTTAGTTTCCTGTTCAGAAGGAGCAAGGAGAGCAAATATATCAAGCTACACAAAAGCATCCAAGTCAACAACCTGTGAAACAGGCTTTACCTATGATGAAACTCAAAAAAAATGTATCGAAGACATTAAGGTAGTCACAAGACCTAATAATGCCATGAGAACAAGTAGTTTTTGTGCCTGTCAAAATAGTCTCAGTATTACTTATAACAACGACTGCGCTTCTTTTTGCTCAAATAAATCGGTGACTCAAAAAACTCTTTACGTGACATACACTCCTAGTACAGATGTTCTTCTCAATACTCTCCTAGGAAATGTTAAAAATTGGTGTGAAGTTGCTCTTGATGCTAATGCTGCCATCCCTCAATGTTTTCTTGATGTACTTGATGAAGACAATAACACTGTAGCGAGTGTTCCTGCCAATAATACCGACTTGATTTTAAGTGGCAATAATATTGTCGCAAATATTGATTCACTTTCAGACAATCAAAATTTTCGTTTAAGACTGAGAGAGTCAACATCAAATTCGACAAGTGCGGATTATATACAATTAAGACTTTTTGATCCCAATGACAGCAATACACCAGAGCAACCGCTCTGGACAGCTCCCATCAGTCAATACACTTGTTTATTCAGAGAAGTAGACTCTCCTTATATCGGCTACGCAAGTCGCTTTTATTTTTATTTTAATCAACACAACACGCCTCCTGCCATTCCAATAGGAATTAACTATCTCGTTTGCCACAATGCAGGTATCAATACGAATGATAGTCCGACTCTTCCAAGGCTAGAGTTATTGCCAAGTGTTTTTAGATTATGGGATGACCTCGATCCTCGTTTTGCAGATGCTAAATCAAACAATTCATCAGCCAATGTAAATATTGCAAATAACGTCCCAGACATTATTGA
Organism: uncultured Bacteriovoracaceae bacterium; assembly: GCA_964416605.1. Taxonomy (GTDB): domain Bacteria; phylum Bdellovibrionota; class Bacteriovoracia; order Bacteriovoracales; family Bacteriovoracaceae; genus CAYQEW01. Next base: position 1,460 of record CAYQEW010000084.1, read on the forward strand.
TGAAATATATAACCGCCTTTTAGATCGCGGAGCCACATCTTATCTATCGAAAATTACTTCTTCTTTTTTTAGTAAACTCAGTTGGGCTAATTATCCTGCTTCGATATTAGAAAACAATTCAAACATTCCCAATCCACAATCTAGCCTGCCAGTTTTAGGTTATGTTATGCAACCTTTTATTGATTCGAACTATATGTCCTATTGTCCGAATAATTATTATTACTATTCGACAGATCCTCTGATGAGAGTCCTGAAAGAGATTATCGGAATTGAAACTGAAGGGCTTTATTATGCATCTGCTGAAACCGAATCTTATACCGCATCAGATGGAACAATTGTCTACTCACAGCCATCCTATATGTATATTAACGAGACGACTTTAAAACAAATTTGGTTTTATGTTAATTCTTCAAATGTTGCAGTCGCACCGACCGAATCAACGGTGAGAGGAAAAACTGTTTTCTTTTACTGGCCTGCAAATCCAGCAGCCCCTACCACGAAAAATTCAACACAAAAAACATACCGTATAGTTGTTCCAAGTGGCACAGGAGTTACTCCTCACGATTATCGTATTGGTTGTGTGCCAAAAGCTATGTAATAAAAATAGCTTTTGCAATTTCAAGTGTTGGTTTTAACTCATTCATAAAAAGAGCTACAAAAATAAGAGCAATGCAAAAAGATTGAACTACTTTTAAAAGTAAATAGATCAAAATCTTTACAAAAAATGATTTTTCATTAGAAATAAAAAGAAAAAGTAACCAAAAGAAAAGCATCACACCTAAAAAGAAAAGAAAGAAATAATACCATGAAATAAAATTGATTGGTATCTGCGAAAGTCCTTTAACTGCTTGAGGGTCTGTCATTACTTCCGCTATAAAATCTAAGAGTCTCGGATCATATTGAAAAATTTTTGCAACAAATTTACCTTGAACATTTCTTTTTATGAGTTTTTTTGTATAGTGCTTGGAAATTTTAGCAAAACTAGAGGATATCTTATTGTCTTCAGCTTTTAAAGAAAAAAAGAAAAGGCTGAAAACAATAAGAAAAAATTTCATTAATTACTTTACTTACGTAACTTAAATTTTTCAAGAAAAAGAGTCATTGCAGAAGCAACATAAACAGAAGAATATGTCCCTACAAAAATACCAATACACATTGCAAAAAAGAAATCTTGAATAACATTTCCTCCCATAAAGAACATAATCAAACAAACAATAAAGGTGGCAAAAGATGTCAAAATGGTACGAGAAAGTGTCGAGTTAACTGACGAGTTAATATTATCAGCTAATTTATAATGAGGGTGTGCTTCTTCATTTTCACGAACGCGATCATAAACAATAACCGTGTCATTGACTGAATATCCGACAATCGCTAAAAGAGCTGCCACTATCTGCAAATTAAATTCTTTTTGAGTAATAATAAAAAATCCGACTGTTATAATTATGTCATGAACAAGAGCAATGATTGCTCCTGGAGCATATTTAAAATCGAAGCGAAGTCCAACGTAAATCATAATCGCTAACATTGCCCAAAAAAGAGCGAGCATCGCAGAGCTCTTTAACTGCTCCCCTGCTTTAGGCCCAACAACATCTGTTTTGCGAATTTCAAATTGATTAGGATATTTTTGAGTCAACAAATCTTGCACTGATTGCGTGACAACATTAATATCACTTTTACTGGCTGGAAGCTTGACTAAAAATTCATTTTCCGTTGCTTCGCCAATTGCTTGAACACTGGAAGTCTGATTCCCATTATCATCTAAGATTTTTCTCAACTCAGCTAAACTAACAGCTTGTTTAAATTTTATCTGAATTTCAGCCCCTCCTCTAAAATCAACCCCATAATTTAACCCTTTCGTAAAAAATAGGATAATTGAGCCAATTACTAGAAGAGAGGAGATAATCATCGCCATATTAAAATGTGCCGTAAAATTGAAATTATATTTTTTCATAGAATATACCTATCCTTTTATTGAATGCTAATCTTTTTGCCATTAACCTTGTACATGTAATACTCAAAAAACATTTTAGCCACGAAATAACCCGTGTACACTGTTGCGGCAATTCCAATCAGCAGCGTCACCGCAAAACCTCTAATCGGTCCCGTTCCAAAATTCATCAAGCAAATACCAGCAAAAGCCGTCGTTAAGTTTGCATCGAGAATAGACCAAAATGCTTTTTCAAATCCCATCTGTACAGAAACGATCGCAGAAGCCCCTGTTGCGAGTTCTTCTTTTATTCTTTCATAGATAACGATACTTGCATCTACCGCCATCCCGACAGTAAGAGCGATTCCCGCAATGCCTGGTAAAGTCAAAGTCGCTCCAAAAGAAACAAGCGCAGCTAAAACAAGAACGATATCAATCATTAAAAGAACAACTGCAATAATCCCTGAAACTCGATAATAATAAATTGTCCAAAGAAACAGAACAAGGACACCTATGAGAGATGCCATCACCGCACTATCAATGGAATCTCCTCCTAAACTTGGCCCAATAACTCTTTGCTCTTGAAACTCAAGTTCAACAGGAAGAGCCCCTGCACGAAGAACTAAAGCTAGATCTTTAGCCTCACTTAAAACATCATTATAATTGCCATTTCCTAAAGTAATTTGAGCTCTTCCTCCTGCAATTTTTTCATTGATCGCTGGAGCGGAATAAACGTTTTTATCTAAAACAATTGCCATTCTTTTCCCTACGTTTTCTGCCGTAAGTGATTCGAACTTTGTGGCACCTGCGGGCTTAAATTCCATCGAAACATAAGGGCGATTCATTTGTGAATCCATACTAATGCGGGCATCTTGAAGCTCATCTCCTGTAAGCGAAGCCACTGCCTCAACAAGATAAGCGTTACCAATTGATGTTTCATTCGTTTGTCTTGTGACAATTTTTTCAAAAGCAACTTCATATCCAACAGGTAAATCCGCTTTTAAAAAATCATTTATTTGTTGCACATAAGTGGAATATCTATCCCCTGTTTTATAAACAATATTATTTGCTTTAGCTTTTTCTAAAAGCTCATTTAATTTTGCCCCAGAAAACTCATCATTCACTAATTTGAATTCAAGCTTAGCTGTTTTTCCAATAAGTTCTTTCGCCTTTGCAGCATCTTTAATTCCTGGTAATTGAACAACAATTCGATCATTTCCTTGAGAAATAATTTCTGGTTCAGTTACTCCAAACTCATCGATACGATTGCGAATGACTTCAATAGATTTATCTAAAGAGTTTTTTTCAACTTCGGTGATATATGTTTGGCTCAAGCCGATAATAAGTGAAGTGTCTTTTTCCCCAGCAAAACGCAAAGTATAGCCAAAAGATTCCAGAAGCTTATCTTTAGCTTTAGAAAGTAAAGAAGCATCGCTTAAAACAATCGCAATTTTAGGATCAGTTACAACTGAAAAGTCTTCGCTTCCCACCTGAGCTGGCATCCCTTCTTTCGTAAGATACTCTGCTGTTTTGCGCGCAGAATTTCTTATTTCATCGCGGTATAATTTATTAAAATCAATACCCAAAACCATATAAAGCCCACCTTGAAGATCTAAGCCTAAGTTAACTTTCGACTTAATAGGATAAGAACTTGTTTGAGTATTCATTTTAGTAACAGTCGGAATGATAAGAGCAATTGCTCCGACTAAAATCACCATAAAAAAAGTAAAGCGAAACCACCAACCGCTTTTCATATTAGCCACCTTTGATTAAATAAATTTTAGGAATTTTACCTTAATTTGTTCCCATAGGTAAAGAGAAGAAATAAATTCTCTTTACCTATGAATCGTTTGATATATCTTTTGATTCTTTTTTGTCTTCTATTTGCGTCACTGTTTTTGTGTCTGTCGTCTCACCTTTTAAAGCATCTTGAAAGTCTCGAATGCCCTTTCCCAAGCCTTTTGCAACGTCGGGTAATTTTTTAGGGCCAATAAAAATAAGTGCTATAATTAAGACTAAAGCAATCTCTCCTGCTCCCAAGCCAAACATACTACTTCTCCAACTCTGAAGAAGTAATTGACTTAGCTAGTCCAGCTATCTGACTCTTTAGTACTTTAATTTTTACATTTGTCGCAATTTCAATTGTCATAAACTTATCATTAAGTCCTCTGACAGTTCCAATAATACCCGAACGAGTATAAATCTCCTCGCCTTCTTTAATAGCATTTACTGCTTCTTGTTCTTTTTTAATTTTTTGTTGCTGTGGACGAATCATGAGAAAATAAAAAACAACAAAAATAAGAACAAAAGGAACAAAAGATAAAAGTGGTGATTGTGTTGTTGATGCTGAATTAACAGCTTGTGCATAAACAGTATTCATATAATTAACTCCATTTCTTTGCTAGATATCTCTCACAAAACGTTTCAAAAAACAAGTTAAACTGACCTTGTAAAATAGCATCTCGAGCTTTTTCAACCAATCGTATATAGAAATAAATATTATGATAACTAATCATCTGCCCAGCAAGATATTCACCTGAAGTAAATAAATGGCGAATATAGCTTCTTGTATACTTACGACATACTTTGCAATCACATTCTGGATCAGGAGGAAGCATATCGCTTATAAACTGATTCTTTTTTATATTAATTGGTCCATCCCAAGTTAAAAATTGTCCATTGCGTGCATTGCGTGTTGGCAAAACACAATCAAAGATATCAATTCCAGCCTTGATACCTCTTATAATATCAATAGGTGTTCCAACTCCCATTAAATAACGCACCCTATCTTCTGGCATCTTCGGTGCAAATTCTTTGCAAAATTCCACCATCTCCTCATTTTTCTCACCAACGGATAAACCTCCAATCGCATATCCATCAAAATTCATCGCTTTCAGTCTTTCCATGCATTCTTGACGCAAATCAAGATGAAGCCCTCCTTGAATAATGCCCAATAAATTTTGATTTGGATTCAAATCAAAATCACGGCATTTTTGAGCCCATAAAAGAGTTAGCTCCATACTTTTAGCTAATTCTGACTTACTCGCTGGAAGTTTTGGGCATTCATCAAAAGCCATCACAAAATCACTATTCAAATATTTTTGAATCTCCATTGATTTTTCAGGACTAATAAAATGAGAACTCCCATCAATATGGGATTTAAACATAACTCCATCTTGGGTTATCTTATTTAAAGTAGATAAAGAAAAAACTTGAAAGCCTCCAGAGTCAGTTAATATGGACTTATTCCACTTCATAAACTGATGTAATCCACCATGTTTACCAATTAACTCATGACCTGGTCTTAGATAAAGATGGTAGGTATTTCCTAAAATAATTTTAGCCCCTATTTCTTCTAAATCTTCCTGCCAAAGAGTTTTCACACTGGCTCTTGTTCCAACAGGCATAAACATCGGAGTTGGAATATCTCCATAAATAGTCTGAAGCACTCCAGCTCTCGCCTCATTGTCTTTTTTAAGTAATGTAAACGGATTTTTTTTCATTATTTCCTTAGTATTAACATTGCATCGCCATAAGAAAAGAAGCGGTATTTTTCCTTAATCGCTTCAGCATAAAGACTGAGTGTTTTTTCTCTTCCGATCATTGCCGAAACAAGCATCAAAAGAGATGACTTCGGCAAATGGAAATTGGTAATCAGCCCTCGCACCGAATATATTTCCTTTCCTGGATATAAAAAAATACTCGTCATTTCATGATGAATATTTTCTTTAAATTGATTTTTTAAGTAAGTCGTCTCTAGTGTTCTTAAAGTAGTTGTTCCCACAGCAAAAACATTTTTGCTCTCTATTATTTTTAATCTTGCCTCTTCTGGTAAAGAAAAGCATTCTTCATGAATTTTAAAA
>CAYQEW010000085.1:0-7236 GCA_964416605.1 uncultured Bacteriovoracaceae bacterium
ATTATAATATAAAAAAGCCTCATGAATGTTCCTTTTGAGGCTGTCAGTATAAAGAAAAAAAACTAAAAAACGAGAGACTCTGTAAAAATTACTTTGCTAAAGTCGCGTCTCCTGCAGAGCCTTTTGTTGCACCTTGGGTAAGAGAGCTATCCTGTAGGGCTCCATCAATTTCAGCACTACATACCTGAGCTTCTACTTGGTCCACCGCTGCAACTTCCCCCGTTTTACCAGCCTCTTGAGCGAAGACACTCATTGAGGTTATCACTAAAAACATCACCAATACTTTTTTCATACTTTCTCCTATGCCTTTTTTAGACATTAAATACTTAAGTTAATTCCCGCTGGCTTTACAATATTCAGTAAATTCTCAAAGGTTTTGCTTATTTTAAGAGCAAGCCCTGGTTGAGACTTAGAATCTACCTTGGTTACTTTGCCGTAATTATCATAAGAAACATTGAGCTTTCCAATTCCTTCCATAGATATTTCAACGGGCTTACCAATCGCATTATAAGTGAAATCAAGAACGTTTTTCTCTGGAGCACTTGCAGGAGCACGACTCACCATTCGTTGATCAATCATCTTTGTGATCTTGCCTTCGCGGTTATAAAGAAGAAGAACGGCTTGCCCTTGAGAATTCATCGCCTTAGTTAAGTTTTGTTTTTCATCATAAGCAAAAGTTGTCCAACCTTCGTTATTCACGACCTTTGTGATTTTATCAATTCGCTCATCATAAGCAATCTGAACAAACTCACCCTTTGAAGAAGTTTTTTTCGTCAGCATTCCTTTTTTATTATACTCAAAATCTGTCACTAAACTTCCACGTTTAATTCTTGTAGGTAAGCCGCAACATTCAGAATAGGTTGTATCTGTGTCAATACCATGAATGCTTGTTATCACGCGGTAAGTATAAGTTGAGCCATCTGTTTTTTTCTTAAGCTCATACTCATATTTGCTGACAAGAGCTTCGCCTCCAAAGCCACTTTTTTTAACTGTCGTAGCAAAATGCAGAGGATTTAATTTGTCTTTAGAAAAATCGTATTTAGTTGAATTTCCTCCACGGCTCACAACTTCTGCAATTCGCAAAGTTTGTGGATCGTATTTCATGATCTGAGAAGTGCCATCGGCATAAGTAATTTTAGTCATATTAAAATTAGCATCATAAGCGTATTTAAAAACTTCACCATTAATATTTTTTGCCTCCGAAAGAAGCGCCCCATCATATTTAAAAAGAACTTTTTTATCTCCAGCTGACCAAATTTCTTTTACTTTTCCATTACTGTACCAGCTAAAGAAAAGTTGTTTGGCAAAATTATCTTTAATTGTTTTAACAAGATTTTTTTCATCATAGACAATATCAAGTGTGTAGCCATTGCTTCCCACTTCCTTAACAAGTAAACCTTTTTGATTAAAGTATTGTTTTGTTCCAACGCCTAAATCGCGAACCCAGCCGTCTTTGGTTTTAACAAGTGTTTGAGCTCCCACTGAATTAGAATAATAAATATCTCCTTCTTTAGCAGTTGCAGCTACTCCAAAATTTGTCGCAAGCGTATGGCGAAAACTTGCATCATTATTCATTTTTTCACGAAGAGTTTGTTCTGCCGCGGCTGATAATTGTTTTTTTACTTTAATTGCGGCAATGATTTTATCAGCAGCTAATTTTAAATCAGCTCCCGTCTTGGGAAGAAAACGCATCTGACTTCCAGCGCCACCTTGATTGACAACGACAGCTCCATCTGCGGAAGTTTTTAAAAAAGTTTCAAATTTATTTGCCCAACCATAACCAAACCAACCATCATGAGAAGACACTGAGTTAAAAGTGCGTTTGATTTCTAAGGAATCCCCTCCTCCTGGCACCACAATATCGACATAACTCATCCAGAAATTGCCATTTTTAATACTGACACCTGCATGAAGACTGATTGAAGCGATGATTGATAAGAGTAAAAGCGATTTTTTCATATATTCCTTCTTCGTTCTGGAAATTTATCTCAAAGACGTATCGGAGTATTCTCATTTTACTTTAATATTTGTTTTAATGTGTTTTAGCACGGCTAGTTTAAATTGATTTTTAACAACTAGAAATAAAGGCAGACAGTACTCAGTTTACTGGCAACTGTTTTTGGCTTCGATAAAATTGTGCAAGATAAAATAGTTTTTAAATTTTAACTAGAGTGATGCAGAAGCAAGAAACATTCACATCTACATATACACAAACATCAATACTTCAAACTTAAACTTTTTTTATCAATTATCTTCCATCTAGACTAGGCTTATCGAAGCCACTCAATACCGTTGCCAGCGCCCAGTGTCCAGTCTGCCAATTTTGCCCAGCGAGATCTTGCCCAAACTCAAACTTTTATATTAATGATTTTAAAAATAACGTAAACTCCCGCAATATTAAAAGCGGCAGCTAAAAGCAAGGCAATAAATCCAATAACCGTTGTAAAAAGAGGAGTGATAGAACTGGGATCAGAAACCGCAAAAAATAACAGCATGAGAGAAGGCATACTCGAAACAACCATAGCCTGCATTTTATTTTGCGCAATATAAGTATCTATTTTTTGTTTTAGTCTGATGCGTTCGCGAATAATGTCTGTAATTGTATCAAAGACTTCCGCTAAATTTCCTCCCGTCTCACGCAAAATACTAATACTCGTCACAAACATTTCATTATCTTCAGTGTAAAGTCGTTTATTGAGATTTTTAAAACACTCATCAAGCGGAACGCCAATTCTATTTTGAGCTAAGATAAGATTATATTCTTCTGAAATAGGCTTAGGCATTTCATCTACGACCATCCCAACGGCTTGAGGCAAAGAAAGTCCTGCACGCAAACCATTGGCAAGCAAATTCAAGGCATCAACCATTTGGTTTTCATACTGACTGATACGCTTCGCAACTAAATAATCCACAATGGGCCTAGGAATTTTCCAACCAATAAAACTTACAACAAGAGCTAAAACAATTCCTATGAAAAACTTTCCAAAAAGAGCACAAATCCCAAAAACTAAAGCGCCTAGCCCAAAAGATAAAAAGAGAAGCGCGTAAGTCAGATGCTCCGGGTTTAATTCAATCATGAGTATCTCACATTGATTCAGAACATAATCTCTTGTGCCAAAAGTTTGATTATCAATCCAAGCAAATATTTTTTCTGAATTTTTAAGAACGAGAAAAAAAACACCCAGAGATATTAAAAACACCACTCCAATGGGGCCTAAAAGAACAAGTAATTTTCCCATAATGGTCTACCTCTACTTGTTAGAAAAAATACCTCTCGGAAGTTTATAACCCTTGCGTTCAAGCACTTCTATAAACTTAGGTATAAATCCCGAAGCCTGAAATTTGCCGATAATTTTTCCTTTATCGTTAAACCCTTCTTGGTTAAAAACAAAAATATCTTGTAAAGTAATCACGTCCCCTTGCATCCCACCAACTTCAGTAATGTTCATAACTTTTCTTGTTCCATCTTCCAAACGAGATTGTTGCACAACTAAATGAACGGCGGAAGAAATCATCTCTTTAATTGCCTTGGCTGGAAGTCCCACTCCGGCGTATTGTACGAGTGTTTCCAAACGACTCATGCAATCTCTTGGGGTATTGGAGTGCACCGTTGTCAAAGATCCATCGTGTCCCGTATTCATAGCCTGTAACATATCAAGGGTTTCTCCACCTCGACACTCTCCAACCACAATACGATCTGGACGCATTCTGAGGGTTTGTTTCACGAGTGTTCTAATATCAATAGCACCGTCACCTTCAAGGGTTGGCGGACGAGTCTCAAGGCGCACCACGTGCTCTTGAGGAAGATCAAGTTCAGCGGAATCTTCGCAGGTAATAATTCTTTCATTGGCGGGAATAAAAGCACAGAGCACATTAATGAGTGTTGTTTTCCCTGATCCTGTACCTCCGCTGACCACAATATTGCGATGAGCCTCAACGGCAATACGCAAAAAATCTGCCATTTCTTGAGTCATGGAACCAAACTTCACCAGATCTTTATACCCAAGCCTATTTTCTGGAAATTTTCTAATAGTGATTGTACAGCCATCGATGGCGCATGGTGGGATAATGGCGTGAACACGCGACCCATCGGGTAAGCGAGCATCAACATAAGGAGTCTTTTCATCGATACGTCTTCCAATCGGCGCCACAATTCTTTCAATGACATTGAGAACCTGACGATCATTGGTAAAAGTAACTTCTGATTTTTTAACCTTTCCTTCTTTTTCAAAAAAGATAGTACTAGGACCCACCACCATAATTTCTGAAATAGTTGGATCTCGAAGCATATCTTCCAAGGGGCCCAATCCTAAAGCTTCATCTAGAATTTCTTTCACAATTTGATTCATATCTTCGCGAGAAGTAAGAATTGTTTTCGTGTCTTCTTTGCCCAGTAATTCAACAACTAATTTTTTAGTTTGTTCCTTTAAAATAATTTGCGCTTTAGGATCATCGCTGTCTGATGATTTTTTAAGATCCATTTCTTCCACAAGTGATCTATGAATGCGCGATTTTAATTCAGTCCATTTACTTTTAGCTTTTCCAGGATTTTCCGCTGACTCAGTTTTTCCTGTTGCTGAATTCACAACCGGCTGAGGTTTACTCATGCGAGAAAGTATTTGCAAAATATTTTTTTGCATCAATTTAGCCACGCACTCCATAATCGCTTTTGACATTGGAGAACTTGCAGAAGCAATGGCAATAGGGGTTTGACGACTTAAGCTCGCCGCACAAGCTTGCTCATCTTTAGGAATAATTGCAAAAACTGGTTTGCCAATTTGCGCTGCCACAACTTCGGGAGTGACGGGATGACCTTTTTGATATTGATTGAGAACTATCTGCATCATATCTTTAGGAAAAAGCATTGTAGTTAATTGAGAGTACAATCTTCTGGTTTGATTGAGAGCAAGTAAATCCGTAGATACCACAATAAAAATAAGCGTCGAAAATTCCAAAGCTTTCATGCTGAGAGGATTTATTTCTGAGCCACAATCAATAATCGTAATAGGAAACATCTGTGTTATAGCCTTAAGAGATTTTCCTAGCGCCTCAACATCAATAGAGTCAGCGTGGTTAGGATCACTGGGCATTCCGATAAAACTCAGGCCATTTTTATGAACAGCTGTAAACTGCCTGATACTGCGTGGATCAAGAGCTGCAGAAAATTGTGAAAGTTCTAAAATATTTTTAGGAGACTTAAGACCTGTAATAAGATTTTGATCTCCTCCTGCGGCTTTATCAAAATCAAGAAGAAGCGGTTTATAGCGTCCTTCTTGAGCATAGGAAAAAGCAAGGTTAGCGGCAAACTGTGATTTCCCCACGCCTCCTTTTCCTCCAATAATTGAGATAATATATCCATCAGCCATTTTATTTGCCTCTTCTTCTAAATTTTTTGCGAACCTCTTCAGTTCCTTCTGATGCAGACTCTATAATTTCAGGAGTGACAAAAATAACAAACTGTTTTTTAGCTGTTCTAAAACTTTTAGAGCGAATAAAATTAAAGAGAGGACTTCCCGTTTCTTGGTTATTACTTCCACCGGAAGGATCGTTGTCATAGCCTGTGTTATTAGAATTCTGCACAATTCCACCAATGGCGGCACTTTCATTATTTTTCACAATAATTCTTTGTTTCACACTATTAGTCGTCGTTAAAGGATTGCCCGCACTATTTTTTCCCGCAGAAAGAGAAACATTCACGCCAATCCCTAACTCAATATTTTCTTCTCGTAAAAGCGTAGGTGTTACCGCCATACTAAATCCTGTCGTGGCAGTCGCGGGTGGATTAAAGGACGTTCCCACGGAAAATAAATCCGTACTCGTTCTATTAATTGTCCCCTCTTCTTTTTCTTTGGTGATCACAAATCCAGACTGAATAATTTTAGCGTAACCTGCGCCCTTAGCTGTTTCTAATTTAGGAAATAAATTAGAAATAACCGCCGAGATTCCTCCAGAAGACTGGGAGCTAATTGTCCCACTATCCGTGGTTGTTGTTCCAATACGGATAGAAGCATCCTGATTGGAGTTAAGACTTGGTGCCCATTTAAAACCAAAAGATTTTGCGTACTCTTTAGAAAGCTCCACAAACTGCGCCGTAATTTTTACTTGTTTCGGAATAGGGACTGGTTTTTCTTTTTGAGGGTTTACCGTAATAAAATTATTGATCAGATTTCTTTCAATAGGAGCAGACTCCGCTGAACGCTGCACAAGAGTCGTCCACTTATCCGTCAAGAGCGCGTCTACTATTGCTTCCGCACCTTTTCGACTAGCATCTGAATCAACTGCTCCTTCCAGCCAAAAAGTTTTATTCACCACGCGCACCGTCACATCGCGATAACCATTTTGAATCAATTCTTTGCGCATAATTTTAGCAATTTCAACTTGCGCCTGATCAGAGAGTTCAATCAAATTAATAATTCCCTTGTCTTTAAAGCCCTCCAAAATATAGGTAACTTTAGCAACATCTTCGGGACGCACCATTTGCCCACTCACAACGACCTGTTCGCCTTTTATATCAATTTTAATTCCTTCAAAATCGCCAATAAGTTCTTTGAGATTAGCCACAATTTTTGTTTTTTCATCTTGACTTACGGTAATGATATATTGTTTTTTAATATCACCTGCCTTGTCATAAATAGCTAAAGAGGTTTTTCCTTGCTTGGCACCAGTTAAAAGAATCTGTCTTTTATTGGGAATAATTTTAGCTTTAATCAGTCCAGGAATTCCGAAAATAAGATTGGTATTAAACTCAAAATCAAGGGTAATGAGTTTGTCGATCCCCACCGCAATTTCTAACTCTTCTTGCTCTATTTCAGGCTTAGGCACTTCGGCGGTTTTTTCTTCCGTGGTCGGTAGAGCAACTTCATCAAGAGCCTGCACCGCCGCGTCTTCTTGAGCCAAGATAACAATGGACTGAAAAATAAAAAAAAGTATAAATAATATTTTCATTAGTTTGCTGGTTTATTGCTTTGTTGTTCGTAATAAGATTTAGCTTCCGCAGAATCAGTATCAAGTACATCAAACAGTCTGGTCGACTGCACTCGCTCGATAGATTTATCATCATTATTTCGTAAACTTAAATGAATACGACTGCCCGTCTCAATAAGAAAAATAATTTTCTGCACTTCATAGGGGGTAAGTTCTAAAGTGATTGTATTGTAATCCGTATAGTTGTTAAGATTGAGTCCCTTAATATCATCCTGCACTTTCACTCCAACGAGAGGAATAGAATTCGTGATA
>CAYQEW010000086.1:0-7193 GCA_964416605.1 uncultured Bacteriovoracaceae bacterium
AAACACGTAGAAGTCTTAATTCATTTTCTTTATGAGATTTAGACATCGCAAACTCCTTGAGTTTAATTTAAATTTTTTATATTTAGCGATGGGCCTTGATAAAAGTCAAGAATGAGGTTCTTTAAAAATAAAGCATAAGCCCTAATCGCAACTCGCTTTTTTTCACTTCGTAACTTAAAAGACTTTCAGCATAACCTTGAAAGTATTGGAGATAAAGCGATGGATTAAAATAGGCTGAGTTGAAATTGTGAATGAGCGACAATTGGACAGCGCCCTGATTAAAGTTAATTAAATGTTTTCCCGCGTAAGCTTTTACTTCAAGGTCAGTGTTTTGCTTTCCCATAACAAGGACATGAGAAAAATAAAGGGATGTTTCCCAGAAGCCAATATGTTGCTCAATGTTTTCATTTTGATCTGCATCAAAAACTTTATACACCGTAAAAAAAGCCCCCAGATTGTGTCTTTTGATTTTAGTTAAAAGATTAGCTCGAATAAAGATTCTTTCAAAAGAGCGCGACTGTTCTTTGTCTCGACCATTCGATAAATGCATATAGCCGAGATCAAGACTGTTGATTGATTTTTTGTCATTTTCCAGAAGTCGGACAAAAACTTCGGGGCGATAGTTTATATCTCTAAAGGGTTTTGATTTTTTATAAATATCCCAGAACATTATCTGAGAGTAAGCGAAGTACAGCGGTATTTTAGGATTTAAGCGGTATTTAAGACTGAATTGTAATTTGAGATCATGTACCCCAAATGCAAAATAGGTAGGTTGATGAAGAGAAAATGTATCATTGGAATTTGATCTAAAAATTGCCAGATAATCTTTGTCATTGATTTGAGCATAAGAACAGGGGCACACCGCACAGAGGGTGATAAAAAAAATAAAATTTTTCATGTGAAAATCATTTTCAGAAGTTCTTTGTGTTTGAACCCTCTGGGATTAGGTTACCGTAACCTAGTTCATTAAATGGGTGAGTACAAGTTATAAATGTAATAATTGCTCTTTTGACAGTTTTGGATCGTGTATCAAAAGCATTTATAAAGTCGTTGTAAGAAGATACGAAGTTCAATAAACTCTTAACGAATAATTTAAAAACAGAAGAGGTATCTGTGAATAACAAAGATAAAGTTCGTGGATTTTTCAAGCTATTAACAGAGCAAAAAGTGAAAGAAGCGTTTGATATTTATGTCGCGTTGGATTTTAAGCACCACAGTCAAAATACTAAAGCAGGTCGAGATGCTTTAGTACAAGGAATGGCTGACGTTCACAATAGTTTTCCGTTAATGACTATTGATATTAAAAATATTTTTGAGGATGGAGAGTTTGTGATTGCCCATTCACTGGTAAAGATGAATCCGGATCATCTCGGATTTATTTGTGTGCATATCTGTCGGTTTCAAGATGGAAAGATTGCTGAATTTTGGGATCTCGCTTCACAGGTTCTTGAGGATAGTGTCAATACGGATGGAGTATTTTAGTTTCATAGCTTTGGTTTAAAATTTTTTGAGAATGATCGATTAAGCATTAAATTAAAATACCTGTAACTCCTTAAATCCTGTGGAGGATTGGGCGAACCCTATGGTCTCTTTTTATAGATCAATTTCAGTTGTGATAAATAACAAAAATTGATTTTTATCCAATTTTTGTTCCAATGTTTCTATTAATTAAAGTTGCGAAGAATAGGGTTTAAGTATACTAAGAAGAAGACAAAAGTGGGGTGACCGATGGGGCTCGAACCCACGACAACCAGAATCACAATCTGGCGCTCTACCAACTGAACTACGGCCACCACAAAATTTGAATCTTATTTATAAGTATAATTTGGGTTCTAGTCAATAAAAATATCAATACCACTTCACCAAATTGATCCTAGGTGCGTTAAGCTTCATCGTTCTCGTCCTCACGTACTTTTGAGTACGCTCCGGCGCCTCCTCTTCGCTTGCCTGCCTATAATTAATTTGGAGAAATAGTATAAGTTTTACCCCTTTGACGGGGATAACTCCAAGCACTAAAATGAGCCTATGAAAAAAATTATTCTTCTTTCTTTTGTTCTTTTAAGTCAAAACCTATTTGCCAATTTTATTGGCTATACTTCTCACCGCAACGAGGAAGCTCAGGATCGCTTTTTACTTTCCAGTGGGATTTATGGTGGTAACCGCAATGGTTACAGTGCTGGAGTGGATTTGCGTGGAACTTTTTTTTACGATGATAAGCTTTCTTTTGATGCTGGTATGGATTTTTCCACTTCCGATTTTAGCTCCTATCGCTATTTTGGGGGTGTTGATATTATTCTTTTCCCTGATTATCAGTACCAACCTCAGATTTCGATTAAATCAATTGTTGAGTATTCTAAAATAAATGATAAGAATCAATTTTTAGTAGGTCTCGCTCCAACGTTCTCCAAAAGCTTTACTCTGGAAGACCTCGTGATTCATCCCTATATTGCTCTTCCTTGGCGTTTAGAACTGGATAATCCACACCTCGGATACCTTAATTTTTCTTTTGGTGCGACTTCTAAATTTGAGAAAATTTTAGATGGCCAGTGGCTTGCTAATTTTGAGTTAAATATTAATCTGCGCAATGCGGATAATACATTTCTTTTTGGCGTCGCTCACAGGTTATAATAATTTTCTTTCAGCTCTTGAACAGTGCCAAGAGCTGACTCAATATTTTTGCCTAAACTAGATTCAATTTCTTGCGTATTAAAATTTAAATCATGCATCAGTTTTTTTAAATCCAATGAAATAGGGGCGATAAAAGTTTTTTGCTCACCCTGTGGATAGGCAAATTGCAGAGCGATTGCTTGCAGAGCGTGTCTTGGAATTTGCATTTTGTTAAAATCTTCTTCCGTGGGAATCATATCTTTCGAGCGAGTAAAAACACTCGGATCGCCGTTATAGAGCTTATCTCCAACCAGTGGTAGCCCATGATGGCTCGCATGGACACGGATTTGATGCTGTCTGCCCGTAATAGGACTGGCAAGCCCCACGACGTATTCATCATTACTGGCAAGTATTTTAAAAAATGTCAGGGCGCGTTTTCCCTCAGTAGAGTTTTCATCAAAGGCATGGGTAAAAAGATTGGGAATAAAATTATTGGCAAGTCCCAATCTTTCTTTGGCGCAAAATTCTTGCTGCGTATTTTTATTTTTATGAGCGATAAAAAGATAAATCTTGGCAATTTTTCCGGTCTCAAAAAAATGGGTGAGTTTGGCGGCAATGGAAACATCTTTAGCCAGGATAAGACAACCTGAAGTTTCTCTATCGAGCCGATGAACACTGTATACTTGATGTCCTAAGAGATTTTCAAAATAAACCGTGGCAGTAAAAAAAAGATGCCTGCCCGTTGGATGAGCAGCCATAAACGGAGGTTTATTAAAAACAATAATCTTTTCATCTTCATAAATAGTGACAGGAGATTCAAATTCAATTTTTTCTCCTCGCCAAAATTCATCTTCTAAATTTTCGCGAAAAGTGCAGATACGAATTCTTTCATAGGCATGAACGCGCACACTTCCTTTTTGAGGATGAATGCGATCAAGAATTTTGATATCACCGCGAGCAATTTTTTTCTTCACCCGTTCGCGAGAAAAGCTTGCTAAAAACTTTTGCGCAAATTGATCGAGGCGAAGTCCTTCATCTTCAGGAGCTGCGCTATAAATGACTTCATAAAATTCCGGAGTGAAGTTTTTATAAACTTGGCTCATTCTTGGTATTTATGTTTAATAAGATATTCAATAAGGGTTAATGCGCCTTTTTTAGAATAACTATATTTTTCACACATATTAGAGATAACATCTTTGATGATATTTTTGTTATCTAAATTATCCATAGCTTCTTTGTAAAAAATCAGATTATTGGCAATTTTAGCGATGACATTTTTTTGTTCATTGCGAAATGTTTCTTTGAGGGTTTTGACAATATCGGGAAAAACATTAGTGTAGATAATTTCTTTGCCAGGATTATCAAGAGCGTAGGCTCCAAGCCTTCCGATAACGGAGGAGCGAAAGATTTCAGGAGTATCTTGAATCGCTACATTTTTTTCGAGATCTTCAATTGTGTATCTGCTTGGCTCTTCCGATTGACCGGTAATAGGATTTTTTACTTTTTCTTTTTTTAAAAGAGCACTGACATGTTGAACATATTTTTTGAGATAGTCTTCATAGGATCTTGCATCAATAAGTCCAAGTGATTCGCGCACTTCATTGTCTAATTTATAAAGGAAATAGTCTTTAATGAGAGTGAGAGCTCTTAGTGAGTCGTGATAGTCGCGATTAGGCGCAAAGTTGAGAAAATCATATTCCGTTTTTTGCAGAGAAATACGCTCCAGTGATTCAATGATTTCCACAAAGGTAATGTTTTTATGTTCAACGGAGAGTTCATAAATAATTTGTTTAATTTCTCTTGGCGAAATTCCAAACATTCCCTCATAGGTCGCATCGTTGTCGTACTCACTCACAATCGTTTGATAATGAGAGAGTAGGATTTGTTTATCTTCGCCTGAAATATTTTTAGGCAAAGTTTTTTTGGCAATGAAAAGAGCTTTATCAAGAGGTGAAAATAACTCAACCAGAGCCCCTAGTTTTTCATCGGCATAGTTTTCTTGGGCAGGCGCTCTAAAGCGAGTCATGACAGACCACATAGCAAGAGCAGTCAGTGCATTGGGTTCAAAGTGAGTGCTTGAAGAAAGACTTTCTATTTGCTCACTATAAATTTTACTTTCTTCTACGTAGTCGAGTAGGTAGGGAACACGCATAAAATTAAATCTTCCTTTAAAGGATTTAAAATCGGGGTGTTGCTTAAAAGAATTTAAATGAAGTTCATTAGATGTACCGATATAAAGAATATCTAGATCGGTGAGGATACCGCGTAAATTAATTGATTTCGATTCGATGGTGGAGAGTAGGTATTTGAAAGTCTCAATAGGACGCTTAAGAAGATCTGAGAACTCCAAGATTCCGCGGTTGGCATAAATATTTTCGCCACTTAAATTAAAAAGATTCAGCGATTGTAAACTAGGTGGAAGGCTTGCGAGTCTTTTATCCATCGTGATCTGTTGCAGTTGCGCATCGACATGCATTTGCGGCTCAATCGTTACCGCAGAATGGGATTGTTTTCGATCAATGAAAAAGCGTTCAACGCGAATATGTTTAAG
The DNA here is from genome assembly GCA_964416605.1 of uncultured Bacteriovoracaceae bacterium. GTDB lineage: Bacteria > Bdellovibrionota > Bacteriovoracia > Bacteriovoracales > Bacteriovoracaceae > CAYQEW01. Next base: position 5,159 of record CAYQEW010000086.1, read on the forward strand.
TACTTCAAAATGATCGCCTTGGTAATTTTTTAATAATGCATCATAGATCATTCGATTGCGTTTGGATAAATCCCCTTGATAAAGATATGTTTTTTTGACTTGCTTAAGTTGCTCCGGTTTATCTTTGAGAAGTTCTTCGATAAGAGTTTGACGAGAAGGTTTAGGAATAAGTAAAAGAGGGTGATCTTTTAATTCAGATTGTAAAATAGCGGCGATTTCTTTGTCTTCTAAACCGGCATAAGAAAAAACGTCATTTTTCTTGGGTTTATTTTCTGTTAGCCCGAGAGCACCTTTGGTGTAGTTTTCCAAAGGGAAAATCCAACTAAAAGTAAAGAGAGAGCCTGGCGTAAGCTGTGAGTAGCGTTCTGCACCACTCATTATTTTTTTTATAAAACTTGTTTTGGAAGAACCATTAGGCCCCACTAAAAGGATAAAACGGTTATTAAAACCTTCTTCCGTAAAATTAATAAGGTTTTGGTAAAAAAATTCTTGCGCTTTATATTGGCCATAAATAGGCGGAGAGTCGGGAAGATCGAGCGAAAAAAGTTTAAATCCTCTTTTATGATCATTTTTTCCAAAGTAATTCATCATGTCGATGAGATAGCTTGCAGTTGTTCTTGTTTCCGCAATTGGATTTTGCTCAAAAAAATTCATGTATTCATTAAAGCTAAAAAGATAGTTGTAGGTTTTTTCCTCTTCTTTTACTTTGCTAATCCACTTCATAGATCTATCCTAGGTTTAATGAAAAAAAATGGAGTTATTCTTTCATTGATTATTTTTTGCGTGATCATTATTACGATCCTTATCATACTCTATTTACCGAGTTATAAAAAGGTCTCTTTGCAAAAAGAGCAACCGATAATTTCTCACTTGCAGAGCGATTTTTTCCAAGAGCTAGAACTACTTTGGGTTAAAGGTGCTCGTCATCAACCTTTATTAGAGCATAAGTGTACAAAACTCTTATTTCCAGATACATCGAGTGCGAGACTTTTAAGTGCCTTCAATCCAGTTTGGCTAGGTTGCTTGATCAATATAAGAGAGGTCTCCACTTCAAAAATTTTTACTTATCCATTTATTGCTTTTAAAAATTCTTCGCCTCTTCCTTTTGAGGCAAAGCAGTACTGGAATAAAAACAAAGACAGGTATGAATTTAAAGTTAAAATTGAAAAATATATATTTAAAATTGAGTTAAAAACTTCTGCCAAAGAAAAGTATCTCCCAAGAAGAATTTATTTAGATGAAAACTCGAGTAGAGATCAGAAAAATTATTGGGATAATTTAAATCGCGATATTTATATCGATGAATATAATGTTTCTTCTTTCGATTATATCTATTGGTTTAACGAGTTGAATGAAAAAAAAATGCCCTATCCTGCAAATGTTTTTGATTATTGGATGCCGGTTACAAACGTAAGTGCAGAAAATATGAGAAAATATTGTTTAGCTGAAAATAAAAAACTACTGACTTCTGCTCTGTATAATGCTGCGACAGCCCTTCCTCTTCGTCTGAATGAAAAGGATAAAAAAATGATAGTGAATAGTTTTGATCCTTGGTCAAAATACCAGAGTTTAAGTTTACTCAATCAACCGATTCGAGAACTTATTAAAAATAATAACCTACCTTGTGATCGTTTTATGATGAAAGAATGTTTAAATCATAGGGATTATGGATTGTCTTCGGTGAGTTGGATTGGGATGAGACAAGTTTTCGGCCCAGTGGCACAATTTTTAGATAATCTTAGTTTCCCAAAAGAAAAAATCATGCCCTTTGGCAATGACTGGACTTATACGCCAGACCATACAGGTCTTTTCACTCGAGTGGATTTGGAGCAAAGCGATCTCTCTCATGTGGGGTTTCGATGTTACAGATAGCATTGCTGATTTATTTTCAAGCAAGAATTAATTTTATTGGTTTGAATTCAACAATGTATAAAGTCTATCCCAATCGCACTCTTGAGAGTCGCTTGTGGTATGTAGTGGTAGAGTTTGATCAGCATTGTGTTATGGCTCAAAAAAATTCGGTACGCCTTATCAA
>CAYQEW010000087.1:0-7154 GCA_964416605.1 uncultured Bacteriovoracaceae bacterium
TCTTCCCAACGGTTTAAGGGTTTTATTTCTTTGTAGGACTCAATATAGGTTTTAATGCACGTCTTATCGTTGGTTGGAGACTCATGGCTGCTGCGATTATTGCCGACGCTTCAAGTCCCCTAGATGACTATTATCAGAGCAAATTAGATGATTTTAAGGTTTATTGTGAGTATGACTTAGTGCCCACACACACACTTGCTCAAACAATTATTTATGGAAATGTAGACGTAAGTAAAATTAAAATTTAAGATAGCTACCGTGAAAGAATTAATTTACAAATTAGCTGCTGAATTTTCTTCTACTTCCCATGGTTCATCTAATTATGATCAGGATCATGTCTATATTATGGGAGCAAGTTTAAAAGAATTTGTTCCTTTTAGTTTTATTCAAAAACACTTACCAGAAATTAAAACCATTGAGGACTTACAGAAACAAGGTTTTATGTATAGTTCTTATTTGTACATGGATCAACTTGATTTATCCCCTTGGTATCAAGCGCAGTTTGGCAAAAAAATAACAGGTCCAGGTGCTAAAGAAATAGGGATCCTTTATTTTCCTGATAACAAGGAAATTTTTGAAGCAGTGCAAATCGTGAACACCGCGTATAGCATGCTTCGCAAATGCCATGTCGTCATGAATGGAAAAAATCTTCCGATTCAAATGGGCGAGTGGTACGCCAAAACGATTTTTGGTTTGCGCCAAATTAAATCAAGCTCGCAGCGCGGTTTTGATTTTCATAATAATCAAAATGAAAAAGTAGAAGTGCAGGTTCATTGGAATGATGCTTCGAGTCCCAAAGGTGTTAAGTTAAAAAAATCTCTTCTTGAACTAAGCAATCACACCATTATTATGTATATTTCAAAAAACTTTATGATTCGCGATGTTTTGTATCTCGATTCAGAATTTATTATTCGCAAATTTGCTCTTAAAGGGCATACCGTTTTTTTAAAAGATGTGGATGTGAATAATTATTTTTTTAGTAAGTCATCAAAGCATTTAGAAAAAGTAGTGAACAAGAACTCACTCATGAAATTTGCGACACCGGCTTTTGCGATGTCGCTTGTTGATCGCCTTTAACAAAGAATCCAATCACAATTAATATTTCCATTCTTTACTGGAATTTTTTTGAAAGACTTGATTTGGAGCGGTGACTCCGTTGGCATCAAGAGATAGGCTTTTTTATCGGCACTATTTTTGGCTTTGTTTAAAATATCTTCGTGAAATTTATTGAACTCGTCTGAATCTAAGCGTTCGCCGTAGGGAGGGTTTATCACAATAACGCCCTTACCTTCAGGCATCTCATAGCTGAGAAAATTCTTACAAGTAAGAAAGGGAGAGTATTTATTGCCATAAAGATTTTTAAAATATCTTTTAGTCATCTCAATGGCATCAAAAGAAAGATCACAGCCATAGAGAAGGTTTTTTTCTTTTAAGCTTTTAACTCTGGGAACAAATTCTTTTTGGATAACTTGAGAGCGGTACTCCCAATTTCTTTTTTCATTAAAACTTAAGAACAGTCCATGCCCCAGAAAGGCCCACGGGTAAACGCGCTCAGTAAAGCGCAGAATACTTGGAGGAATATTGGCAGCAATCATGGAAGCTTCCAGTAGAAATGTTCCGGAGCCGCACATGCCATCAACCAGAATTTCATTTTCTGGATTCCAGCCAGTTATAAGAATTAAGGCTGCTGCGAGGTTTTCACGCAGGGGAGCTTCAAAGGTATCATTGCGATAGCCGCGATGACTTAAAGGAGTGCCGCAGAGATCGAGAAGGATAGTGACTTTATCTTTTTCTTTTTCGGGAGAAAAATGCAAGAGAAAGTTAAAATCGGGATTATCGATTGAAACATTGGGGCGACGATTGGTTTCTTCGCGGTATTTATCGACGAGTGCATCTTTAGCGAGAAGTGAAGTGTAGTGACTATTTCTAAAATAAACTTGACGTTTTTTAGAGTGAGAAAAAATAGATTTAAAAGAAAAAGTCTGATTTTGTTGCAAGAATTTATGCCAAGGCATCAACTTTATTTTGTCATAAAATTCTTTTTCATCACTGACCTTGATTTGAAAAAGTTTGCGATAAACTCTGCTGGCGATTCGCGACCAGATAATGACATCTTGCCATTCATCATTTGCGGTTTCAAAGTGGACTCCTCCGCGGGCGGTGCTCGCTAGGGTAATGCCCTGATTCATAATTTCTTTTAAGAGCAACTCTTCCATTCCAACGGAACAAGATGCAAAGAAGTGTTGAGTAAATTTTTTCATAGTTGGTCTCCCAATGAGGCTGCGAGAGCAAGGAGTTCTTTATAAGAATCTTCTTTGCCATCCGTAATTTTTTTGTGATTAAAACGCTCAATACGCCAAAGAGCAATAGAGAAAAACCCCAGTAAAATATAAAGAGTAAGATTTCTTTCTTCCCAACGGTTTAAGGGTTTTATTTCTTTGTAGGACTCAATATAGGTTTTAACAAGTTGAGAGTTGATTTGATTTTGCTCAAGACAGCTTCCGGAAATCGAGATTCCCATGTCGAGAATTTGCTCACCAAATCCAGCTTGTTCAAAATCGAGAATTTTTGAAAGTTTACCTTGATAAAAAAGAGCATTGTCAAAATAAAGATCGCCGTGGCAAATCCCCATGCTGGAATTGGGATTAAGAATAATTTTTTCTAAACTGCTTGAAAAATATTTTTTGTAAAAAGAGCTAAAGTCAGGCAAGACATCTTGAGAGTGGACGTAATCAATGACTTTGAGTGCATCGTAACCCACTTCTCTAAAAGGACGAAGATCATCTTCTTGGACTTGAACCGAATTGAGTTTTGCTAGAGACAAAGCCAACTCTTGAATTGTTTGCGAGGATATATTTTTTTTCTCACTCGGATAAAAAGGGTAGATCACACCACTCAAAACATTCAACGAATAAATAGGGTCTTCGTTTTTAGTGAGAAGAGGATAGGGAGCGAGTTCAAATCTTTTTTGATGCAAGAGCTCTAATATTTTCATTTCTTCTCGAAGAGATTTGTCGTCTTTGGCATTCGATATTTTTAAAAGAATTTTCCCTTGCTCATGAGTACTCAGAGCGATATTGGAATTAGAGATGCCATGTTCCATAGAAGTTACTGGTTGGCCTTGATCACGTGAATAACCATAAATACTGAGAATTTGATCTATTTCTTCAGATGAAGGCAGGGTGTAAGCGGCCACGAGTCTAATCTCTCTTTTAATAATAGTTCACTAATGTTATATTGGGGGCAAATTAACACAGTATTTAAGGTGGAGACAACCATGAATGTAAAAGATACCGATTTTAAAGTGAAAGATATAACTCTTGCCAATTGGGGAAGAAAAGAAATTGAGTTAGCGGAAAAAGAAATGCCAGGTCTCATGTCGATAAGAGAAGAATATAGAAATACGCAGCCGCTAAAAGGAGCACGTATTGCGGGCTGCCTTCACATGACGATTCAAACTGCTGTCCTGATTGAAACCTTAATCGAATTAGGCGCTCAAGTGCGTTGGTCTTCTTGTAATATTTTTTCGACTCAAGATCATGCCGCCGCGGCGATTGCTGCTGCAGGTATTCCCGTATTTGCTTGGAAAGGAATGACTGAACCAGAGTATGATTGGTGTATTGAGCAGACCCTTCATTTTAACGGGGAGCCTCTCAATATGATTCTCGATGATGGTGGTGATTTAACTAATATTGTTCTCGATAAATACCCGCAAATTGTAAAAGGTTTGAAAGGTATCACCGAAGAAACGACAACGGGTGTGCATCGCTTATATGAGCGCATGACGAAAGGTACTTTGACTGTTCCGGCAATTAACGTGAATGATTCAGTCACTAAATCAAAATTTGATAATAAATATGGATGTAAAGAATCTTGTGTTGACGCTATTCGCAGAGCAACCGATGTGATGATTGCGGGAAAAGTAGCGGTGGTTGCAGGATATGGAGATGTAGGCAAGGGTTCTGCTGCTTCTCTTAAGGGAAATGGCGCGCGAGTTATTATTACGGAAATTGATCCAATCTGTGCACTACAAGCGGCGATGGATGGATTTGAAGTCAAGAAAATGGAAGAGGCGATTAAAGAAGCGAATATTGTTGTTACCGCAACGGGTAATACGGACATTGTGACAGAGAAGCATTTTAAAACAATGAAAGATATGACCATCGTTTGTAATATTGGTCACTTTGATAATGAAATTGACATGGCTTGGCTGAATAAAAACTACGGACACACCAAAAATGAAATTAAGCCACAGGTCGATAAATACAATGTCGATGGCAAAACGATTTTGGTTTTAGCGGAAGGTCGATTGGTGAATCTCGGTTGTGCTACGGGACATCCATCTTTTGTTATGAGTAATTCATTTTGCAATCAGACACTCGCGCAAATAGAGCTTTGGACAAAAGCAACAGAATATAAAAATCAAGTTTATACTTTGCCAAAACATTTAGATGAAAAAGTGGCTCGCTTGCATTTAGCAAAAATTGGAGTTGTGTTAGAAGAGCTAACCACTAAACAAGCAAGTTATATTGGAGTCAATGCAGCGGGTCCGTATAAAACAGACTCTTATCGTTATTAATATATGACGGAATTATTTATTGGGTCTGATCATGCAGGTTTTGATTTAAAAAATAAAATTAAAATTTTTTTGCAGGATAAATTTAAAATCACCGATTTGGGAACATACTCTAAAGATAGTTGTGATTATCCAGTTTACTCAGAATTGGTCGCCAAAAGAGTTCAAGAAAATGCATCGCATTTAGGAATTCTTATTTGTGGCTCAGGGATTGGGGTTTCGATTGTTGCCAATCGTTTTAAAAATATCCGTGCGGCACGTTGCGTCTCTCTTCTTGATGCGCAACTTGCAAAAGAGCATAATGACGCCAATATTCTGTGTTTAGGATCGAGGGTAAATTCTTGGGAAGAGCATTGCGCCATGATTGAATTATGGCTTGGTAGTCAATTTGAGTCTCGTCATCAGAAAAGACTCGATCTTTTTACAGATAAGGGACTATGAATTTAGAAACAATCACTCAGAACTATCAGGGTGTTTGTTATGATTATAAGCGTTGTCAAAAAAATTATATTTATTGCGCGATAGAGATTTATACCCAGCTAGATGGAAGAGAAATTACTCATGGCGATGATTTTATTGAAAAAGCAATTAATGCTGGAGCAACTCTCATTGTCGCAAGACCTCAGGCTAAATACATTGAAGGAGTTGAGTATTTAATTTGTGATAATCCAAGAGAACAACTCGCTCTTCTTGCAAAAAAATTTTACGGACAAAATAATTGTTTAAATACAATCGGAGTGATTGGAACGAATGGAAAAACCTCCATTTCGTATCTTCTTTATATGCTGCTTAATCAAAATTTTGTGACGGGCTATTTAGGAACCATAGGTGCAAAGATTGGAATTAATGATTATCCTTCCAAAGACACAACCCCCGAGCCAGTTGATCTTTGGAGTTATCGTCAAGCATTGATAGCAAAAGAAGGAATTTATAGTGTGATGGAAGTTTCTTCACACGGTATTTCTTTTAATCGAGTGAAGGGAATTGACTTTAATCATCTTATTTTTACGAATATTACTCCTGATCATTTGGATTATCATAAAACTTTTGAAAATTATTTAAAAACTAAGATGCTTCCTTTTTCAGAAATGAGTGAGAAATCTTTTGCTCACATTAATATTGATACAGAGTATGCAAGCAGTTTTATTGAGGCGAGCAAAGGGATTGTTCGAACCTATGGAACTTGCGAACAGGCAGATGTGCGTGCTTGCGATATAGAGTTTTCACGTCATGGAATAAATTTTTATTTACATTTTAAGAACGAAAAGATTTTTATTCAAACTGAATTTATAGGACGTTATAATTTAGAAAATATTTTGGCGGTGTCGAGCGTTGCACTGGAACTTGGTTTTAGTTTAAAAGAGCTTCAAGTTTTTTGGAGTTTAAAAAATAATATTCCGGGTCGCATGGAACAATTTAATTTGCTTAATGGAGGGCAAGTTTTTGTGGATTACGCCCATACTCCCGATGCTTTTTCCAAAGTTCTTCCTCTTCTTAAAAAAATTTGTATGGGGAAACTATGGGTCGTTTTTGGATGCGGAGGAGATCGAGATAAAAGCAAACGACCGATTATGGGAAAAATCGCGAGCGAATACGGTGATGAAATCATTGTGACGGCAGATAATTGCCGTTCAGAATTTTTTACTGATATCGCCAAAGATATCGTGTCTGGCATAAAAAATAATCCTCATGTTTTGCAAATGGAATCAAGAAAAGAAGCTATTGAATACGCACTTTCACAAATAAGTGGAAATGATTTTTTGGTGATTCTTGGTAAGGGCCATGAGACGACTCAAATCATCGGAGAGAATGTTCTTTTCTTTTCCGATCAAAAAACGGTTCAGGACTGGATTGGTGCCAAGGATTATTCTCACCATGCTTCTAAGTCTTTGAATTTTTAATTATTGCTTTTTTCTTTATTCGCGCTTTTTAATAAAATCACCCTATACGGTTATAATAAGATTAATCAGAGAACGTAGTACCAAAGGGGCTTTTATGACTTGTAAGTATAGCAGTATTATGAATGTTATGGAGATTGTGGCAAGGTCCAAAGATAGTTGGTCAGATGCCGCGCAAAAAGGCGTCAGCCAAGCTCATAAAACGATTAAGTGTATTCGCACCATTAAAGTTGAGGATATGACAGCTCAAATTTCGGAAGGGTTTATTACGGAGTATGTGGTGCGTATAAAAATACTTTATGATGTTCAAGAATCCTAAGAGGTTCGTTAAAATGACTTCGTCCCGTTTTCATGGGCCAGCCTGCCATATGCCCTAAATTTTTAATAAGTTGAATTCAAGTATTTTTCCATAATTTGTATAAGTGAGCGCCGAGTATGTCTGCTGTTTTTGCTATCGTTTCCGTTTGTTTAGGATAGATCTGCATAATCGCCCTGACTTCTTTAAATGAACCCAGGCTAACAGAATAAAATTGCTTTCTTTGTTTCTGTGAAGGTTTAGCACTGCCTTCGGCAAGATTGAGCACTATAAGCGTTGCTCGTTCAAATTGATTTTTAGCAGGTCCCCTTAATTTAATTTTTTCACATTCTTTGAAAAAGATAATTGCAAGTTGATAGGTTCT